>JBJOKU010000042.1:0-8340 GCA_046045925.1 Pseudomonadota bacterium | reverse complement strand
ACGCTGCAACTCAGCAGCCTGCCGCCGCTTTCGCTCTATGTGCACCTGCCCTGGTGCATCCGCAAGTGCCCCTATTGCGACTTCAACTCGCACGAGAAAGCCGCCGACTTGCCCGAGCAGGCTTACATCGCCGCGCTCATGGCTGACCTAGAGCAGGCCCTGCCGCTCATCTGGGGGCGCAGCATCCACAGCATCTTCATCGGCGGCGGCACGCCCAGCCTGTTTTCGCCGCAGGGCATTGACGATCTGCTCTCGGGCCTGCGCGCGCGTCTGCGCTGGGAAGCAGGCTGCGAAATCACGCTAGAAGCCAACCCCGGCACGTTTGAGAAAGACCGCTTCCGCGCTTTCCGCGCTGCGGGGGTGACGCGCCTGTCGGTTGGCGTACAAAGCTTCAACGACCGTTTTCTCAAAGCGCTTGGCCGCGTACACAACGCAGAGCAAGCCCGTGCTGCGGTGGAAGAAGCTGCGCAGTGCTTCGACACCTTCAACCTCGACCTCATGTACGCCCTGCCGGGGCAGACGCTGGACGAGCTGCGCGAAGACGTGTCCACCGCGCTGTCTTTTGCGCCGCCGCACCTCTCGATCTATCACCTCACCATCGAGCCCAACACCTACTTCGCCAAGTTCACGCCCGACAACCTGCCCGATGACGACAGCGCCTACGCCATGCTCGACCTCATCACCGCCCTCACCGCCACCACGGGCCTGCAACGCTACGAAATCTCGGCCTACGCCAAACCCGGCCACGCCTGCACCCACAACAGCAACTACTGGCAGTTTGGCGACTACCTCGGCATCGGCGCGGGCGCACACAGCAAACTCAGCTTTGCGCACCACGTGGTGCGGCAAGTGCGCAAGCGCGAGCCTGCGCTCTACATGCAAGGCGCACAAGAGGGCCAGGCCATCGCGCAAGAGCACGAAGTCGCCCGCAAAGACCTCGCCTTTGAATTCATGATGAACGCCCTGCGCCTGAAAGAGGGCTTTGAGCTCTCCAGTTTCATGGAACGCACCGGCTTGCCGCTCAGCGCCATCAGCCAGTCGCTGGCCGAAGCGCAAACCAAAGGCCTGCTCGAAACCCACTTCAACCGTGTGGTGCCCACTACGAGGGGCTTTGACTTCTTGAGCGATTTGCAGGCGATATTCCTGCCAGATGAGGCCTGAGACTCGCGTAGAATCGCGACTCCACATCAACCCCGGAAGCTTGGCAGAGCGGTTGAATGCACCGGTCTTGAAAACCGGCGAAGGTTTACGCCTTCCGTGAGTTCGAATCTCACAGCTTCCGCCAAATTCACCGCGTTCATGGCAATCAAGTCTGCCTTTTCCAGACTGGCCAGTGTGCTCGTGCTGGCACTACTGGGTGCGTGTGCCGCTCCCACGCCCCAAGACCGCAACGCCACGATAGATCAATTGGCTTTGGCCAACGGCTGGCACAAAGTGCGTCTGGCCACCAATGCCTTCGCGCTCACGGCCTATGTGCCGGATGCACTGCCCAAGACGCGGCAACTCACCATCTACATCGAGGGCGACGGCCTTTCGTGGGAGTCGCGCTACAAACCCTCTGCCGATCCCACGCCTGTGCACGCCACCGCGCTGGAGCTGGCCATCAAGCATCCTGGCGCGGCGGTTTATCTCGCCCGCCCCTGCCAAGCCACCGCTCCCGCCGACTGGGGGCGTTGTAATGTGCAGTGGTGGACGAGCCATCGCTTTGGCGAGCCCGTGATCGAGTCGTCCTCGCAGGCCATCGATCAACTCAAAGCCGCAGCGGGAGCGGGGCGCATTGTGCTGGTAGGCTACTCGGGCGGCGGGGCGGTGGCCGCCTTGCTGGCCGCGCGACGCAACGATGTGGACGCGCTGGTCACGGTGGCGGGCACGCTCGACCATGAGTGGATGTCGGCGCATCACAAAACCGACCGTCTCTACGGCTCTCTCAACCCCGCCGACATGACAGCGCAACTCCAGCGTGTGCCGCAGTGGCATTTGATGGGTGGACAGGACAAGATCATTCCGTCTGAGCTGACGCGCAGTTTTGTGTCGCGCCTCTCGCGCGATGCCCCTGTGCGCGTGGAAGAGGTTGCCGATTACGGCCACCAATGCTGCTGGGCCGATGGCTGGCCGCCGATTGCCCGCAGAGTGGCTGACTGGGCGGCGCTCAGGCAGGCATCACCCGGTCGGTGATGCACTCTTGCAGCACATCGGTCATGCTGCTGATGAACCTGTCCATGCCAAACCGCCGCGCTGTTTGCATCGCGGCCGCAGCGATGCGTTGATTCAAGCCTGCATCAAGGGCGAGGGCGCGCAGATTCCAGGCCAGGCAATCCGCCGCACCCACTGGATGCATCAAGGCATTGACGCCATGTTGCCAGATGCCCTCGTAGCACGGCAGCTTGGAAACGGCGGGGGGCAGGCCCCAGGCCGCAGCTTCCAGATTGGCAATGCCAAAGGTTTCATCTGCCGAGGCAGAGGCATAAATGCCGCAGGATTCCATGTGCCCGTTCACGAAACTGCTGTCTAGCATGTCAGCGCTTGCTGGTGATTCACCCACGAGTGTCAAAGCATGTGGGTGATCCCGCAAGAGGCCCATCAAAACCGGATTGTTCTGCGCCACCCACTCGTAATTGCCGAGCAGCTTGACCTGCATGCCGATGTCGGCATTGGCCAGCACGGCCTGAAGCAAATCTTCAGGGCGTTTGCGCGGATGAATGGAGCCGATGCCGATGACCACGCGGTTGCCAACTCGCAGTGGCGCGGGCATCTGCGTAGGGCGCTGCGGCACGCCCATGGGGACAAACCGGATGCGGTGCTCCTGCACTCCGTACATGACCGATCGGAACACCTGTTCGGGCTGCCAAGGTGTGTAAAACACGATGCGCGAGCTTTGCCTGAAGGCATGATTCCACACCTCGTGTTGTGACAACCCGCCAAGTAGCGACATACCCTCGTGTACCCATAACAACACGGGAAGATGCGGAGCAATCTGGAGCACCCACGGAAAATCGATCATCGTGTTGACGATGGCGACATCAAAGTTGTCGGCGTGGCAGTCGCTGATGATTTCAATGCCATGTGCCCGCAGCGGCTCGCACAGGCTGTGGTTTTCGGTATGAAGAACACTCACGCTGGCACCGGCCTGGCGCAGGGCAACGAGCAATCGCACCAACGCATAGGCTGCACCGTTGGTTTGCAGTGAGTGGGTTACGGCAAGAATTCTCATAGGGGCTCCCTGCGGGCTGGGTTCAGCGGGTCGCGGATGGCATCCTCCAGGATGCGCGTCATGGTGTTGAGAAAACGCTGTTTGCTGAAGCGGCTGGCAACTGCGTGCGCGGCCCGGCTCAGACGGTCGGCAAGCACGGTGTCGCTGGCCAAGGCGCGCAGGTTCCAGTGCAGCATGTCAACAGCCCCGGGCGGACTCAAGAGCGCGTTCACACCATGCTCCCAGATCCCCTTGTGGCAAGGGATGTCGCTCAAGGCCAGGGGCAAACCAGCCGACGCGGCTTCAAGAATGGATCGTGGGAAACATTCGTCAGACGAGGGCAGGCAAAAGAGGTTGGCTTTGGCGAACAAGTTCTGCATGTCGTTGTGGTCTGTCACTTCGCCTTCGAGACGAATCAGGTCAGGTCGGGAGTTCACCAACTGCATGAATTCAGGGCCGTTCAGGCCCACCCATTCGAGGCTTCCAGCCATGGTGCATTTCATGGGCATGTCGGTGAGCGATAGCACGGCAGCGGCCAGATCCATCGGTCGCTTGTTGGGGAAAATGCCCCCGGCAAAAAGCACATGAGGCTGCGTGTCACGAGCGGGTCTGCCAACAGGTGTGAAGTGATCAATGCCTTGCTGTGCATGACAGACGCGATGCGGCTGCGTGTTCAGCAGCAGGCTGCGGTAAACAATGTCCGTTTGCCAGGGCACCTGGAAAACGACGCGGGAGCTCACGCCAAGTGCGTGCTGCACGGGTGCCATGTCGGCCGGGCTGTTCAAGACACAGAGCCCCTCGTGAATCCAGAACACCACGGGCAGGTAGGGGGCGAGGCGGTTCATGCTGTCTGCCGCATAGATGGTGTTGCCCAGCGCAACATCGTGGTGCCGAGAGTCGGTTTGGGCACGAAATTCAATGCCGTGATCCTGCAAGCGGCTGGTCAGGGCATGCTGGCCCTGGCACATCACCGTCACTTCAGCCCCCATGGCCTTGAAGTGGATCAGCGCATCGGCCAGGTAAAGGGCGGCGCCATTCATGCCCAGGTTGTGCGTGCAGGCGAGGATTCTCATGTGCTGGCTCCGGCCATCACCGGCAATGGGTCGCGCATGGCATCTTGCAGCACAGAAACCATGCTTTTGATGAAGGCCTCCTTGCTGTGCTGATGGGCGACTTCGAGTGCAGCCGCACGAAGACGCTGCGCCAGCGCGGTGTCTGTGGCCAGCGCACGCAGGTTCCAGTGCAGCATATCCGTTGCGCCGACCGGGTGCATGAGTGCATGAATGCCGTGTTTCCAAACCCCTTCGTGGCAAGGCAGATCGCTCAGGGCCAGGGGCAAGCCGGCACAGGCCGCTTCAAGAATGGCACGGGGGAAAACTTCATCAGAGGAGGGCAGGCAAAAAAGGTTGGCGCGGGCGTAGAGGTTTTGCATGTGCTCGTCACTGGACACTTCGCCTTCGAGCCGGATCAGATCGAGCCTGCTGATGATTTTTTTGTTGAACTCCGGCCCATTGGTGTCCAGACCCGCGAGACTTCCGGCCAGGGTGCACTTCATGGGCAAGTCGGTGAGTTGCAGCACGGCATCCACGAGGTCGGCCGGGCGCTTGCGCTCATAGACACTGCCGGAAAACAGCACATGCGGCATGGTGTCGCGAGCAGGCCGGTTGCGTAGATCAAAGCGATTCGCCCCCGGACGCACCACTGCAATGCGGTGGGGCTGCGTGCGCTGCAAGAAGCTGCGGTAAACCGAATGGGCCTGCCAGTCCACAGAGAAGACGATTCGCGTACTTTCGCTCAAGGCCCTGTGCCAGACAGGAACAATACCAGGGTTGGCCAACGCGCTGGTGCCCTCGTGGATCCAGAACACCACAGGCAGGTGCGGGGCCAGCAAAGATACCTTGGGCGCATCAATGAGCGTATTGACCAGGGCCACATCGAAGTCCCCCGGATTGATGTAGGCATTGCAGGCGATGCCCTCGGCCAGCAACCGTTCCCGCAGGGGCTCGTTGCCCTCATACGCCATCGTGACCTGTGCGCCCTGACGGCGAAGCCAGATGAGCACGTCCAGCATGTACAGTGCTGCGCCATTCATGCCGAGAGAGCTGGTGCTGGCGAGGACTCTCATGCGTGTGACTGTGTTGAGGGCGCGCGCTCGGGTTTGAATGCAGACAGTTCCTTGCCCACCCGGCCAATCACTTCTGCCCAGTCGAGCAGCCTGCGCTGCCTGAACAGGCGCATTGTTGGGTACCACGGGCTGTCGTCGCGATTGTGAAGCCAGCGCCACTCGCCCTCGAAACGACTGAGCAGCCATACCGGCTTGCCCATGGCGGCGGACAAATGGGCAATGGATGTGTCAACGCAAATGACCAAGTCGAGTAGCGAAATCAGGGCTGCAGTTTGAGACAAATCGGTAAATCCCTCGCTCCAGTCAACCAGGTTGGTGTGCGTGCCACGGTATTGCCCGGCCTTGTCGTCAGATTTTTGCAGGCTGATCCAGTTCACGTCCGCGTGTTCGAGCAGCGGGCTGATTTGTGCAAAGGCAATGCTTCGTTGTGCATCGCGCCTGAGTGTTGAGCTGCCCGCCCAGCACAGGCCCACATTCAGCTTGTGCTGCGGCAGGCCTTCCAGTCTGGATGCCCACGCATCGGTCAGACTCTTCTCGGCCATGATGTAGGGCCCGCATTCGTAGGGTTCGGGCAGCTCATCGCGCAAGGCGAATGGCAACGAGAGCATGGGGCATTGCCAATGGCAGCCCTCTAGCCGGACGCTGTCGAGGGGCTGAAACGTGATGCCTGCATCACCCAGCGAGTGCTCCAGCAATTGCCTTGCTGGCGCTGGGCATGCAAGGGTCAGTTGGCTGAAGCGTTTACGGGCGGCAATCACATAGCGGACAAACTGGAATGTGTCGCCCAGGCCTTGTTCGGTGAAGACAAACAGCCCATTACCCGGCGGGATCTTCTGGCCTTGCCACTGGGGCAAGGGAATGGGCGGGCGCACAAAAGTACCGTTTTGGGCCTCGTGCGCACCGTGCCAGCGGACTTCGTAGTCTTCCCAGCCCTCGCGCCATTTGCCTACGGTGAGGCTGGCCAGTGCGCGGTTGAGCCGGGCCAGATGGAAGCCGGGCGACAGATGCACCGCTTCGTTGGCCGCCTCAAAGGCTTCTGCGGGCCGTGCCAGATCCATCAGGATGAGACACTTTGAGTTGAGGATCATGGCCCGGGTTTGAGGAGTCGCTGCTTTCAGGGCTCGCTCACAGTAGACAAGCGCCTCTTGTGGTTGGTAGAGCCAGTACAGGGCCATGCTCATGTTGTGATCCAGATCGGCAAGGCGCAGCCCCAGCATTTCAGCCATCTGGTAAGCGCCCAGTGCCTCTGCATGCCGCGACTGGTGCGAGAGCAGTTGGGCCCGGTTGAAATGGGCCAGTCCCGATGCCGGGTCGGCGAGGATGGCTTTTTCAAAGTATTCCATCGCCTTGTCGTGGTTGCCGATTGCTTGCAGACGCACGCCACGGTCGCTCAGTTCGGCGCTGGTCACCGGTGCTTTGACCAGGGGCGCGTAGTCCTGCATCAGGGCATTGAGTTGCTGCATGGGGTGTGACATGGTGCGGTGTACGGGGCAATCGTAGTCTTGAATGGCGCAGCTTCTGGTGCGGCACTCAAAAAAAACGCCCGCATTTGCGGGCGTTTTTCCGGGCGCAGAGGATCAGAACGGCTTGCGATACTTGACCGAAACCGATTGTCCTGTGTAGCCACGGCGGGTCTCAAGGTCATAGCGGACGTTGATTTCACCGCCTTGGGCGAGTTTGGTCAGGCTGCCCACGCCCAACTGGTACACCTCGCGCTGGGGAGCCAAGCCGGTGGCAACGAAAGTGCTTCCGCCGCCGAGCGCAGCCGCCGTGAGCGAACTTTGCTGGCCGATGGTGTCATAACCTGCACTTGCATTGACCGACAGGGTGGTGGTGGACGAGATGGCGTGGTTCAGCTTGCCCTGGATGGTCACAATCGCCTCTTCGCTCACGTTGGACTGCACGGCCAGATTGGTCGAGCCGCCCGATTCGGTGTAGCTGTGATCGTAAGAGCGGGTGTAGTCAAGTCGGACGGTGGGGGTGAAGGTGGTCTTGCCAGGGGTGACATCCAGCACGCGCGAGAGCGCACCACTGAAGTGCCAGGTTTCGTTCCTGTATTTGGACGATGCCACGTCACCCACCGCAATTTGACGGCTGCCCTTGATGGTGCCGGTGCTGTAGTCGCCCTGGAAGGTGAATTCGGTGTTTGGCGACAGCGCGTAGCTGCCATAGCCAATCAGGCGCCATGCGTCAATGTTGGCATCGTGCGTGGCCAGCGAGCGGTTGGACTCCACTTTGCTGGAGGTGTACGAGCCCGCAACGCCCAGGCGGGTTTTTTCGTTGTAAGTGCCGTCCATGCCGCCGATGATGCCGTAGCTGTCGGCCTTGTAGCCCGACACCGTGCCCTCATCGTCTTGCTTGGACTGCATGTACAGCGGCTTGATCCAGCCGTGGCGATCGCGCAGCACATCGCCGGTGTTGATGCCGCCGCCACTGCTGTTGCTGGAGCTCACGGCCTGCACCACGTTGTTGCCCATGCGCAGCATCTGGAAGACGGTCTGAACCACGCCCGTGGTTACCAGCGGACGGGTGGCGGCAGTCCTGCCCAGCGCTCCAGCAGCCTTGATGCGCAGGCCGAGATTGGTGCCCACCGTGTTGCACTCTAAGGTATCACCTGTTCTACAGTAATCGACTTCGAAATCGTAGTCAGTGCTGTTATCAGAGACTGAGAAGCTGCTGAAGGCTCCGCCCGTGATGCTGGATGCCAACATGACATTGTTCAGGAGGGTGCCCGCAGTCAGAGAGGCACCAGGCTGGACGAGCACGTCAATTTTGGTGCCCGCTGCCAGATTGATCGTGCCGGAGAAAAGCCGCAATTTGCCAAAAGACGTGTTGCTCGCCACTTCGGTCTGGAAGGTGCCGCCTACCGACTGGGTGTACGAGCCGCCACTGATGGTCAGGCCTTGGCCGGCACCTACAAGAATGGTGCCTGCGTTAGACATCGGGCCGCCGGTGCTGCCAGACATGTTGACAAGTCTGTCACTGGCATTCACAGCCAGCGTACCACCCGAGAGAATGCTGAACG
>JBJOKU010000041.1:0-8436 GCA_046045925.1 Pseudomonadota bacterium | reverse complement strand
TTTCGTCAAAGGGGTTCATGCTCATTTTGACGTTGGCGGTTTCAACGCCTGTGCCGTCACTCTTGACGCGCACTTTCACGTTGTAGTCCACCACGCGCTTGACGGCGACGAGTGCTTTCATGTGTTCATTCCTTTCAGGGCGAAAACAGCAATTTTCGCAAATTACAGGCGACTGACTTGAGACAGCCCTCAAGCAGCTTTCTGGCGACGGGCAGATGATGTCGTCATGACAAGGGCTTCTCCCTCAATGACGTTCTTGCCGCGTACGGAGCAAATGGTTTCTAGGGTGACGCGAGCGCGATCCAGATCCAGCCCCTTGACCGTCACGGTGGCGTGCACCGTATCACCGGGTTTGACAGGCGCCTTGAATTTCATGTTCTGGCTCAAGTACACAGTTCCGGGGCCAGGCAGACGGTTGGCAATGGCTGCTGAAATCACGCTTGCCGTCAGCATACCGTGCGCAATACGCCCGCCAAATTGCGTCGATCCGGCAAATTCTTCATTGGTGTGCATGGCGTTGTTATCGCCAGACACACCCGCAAAGAGAACGATGTCCGCTTCAGTGATGGTTTTGGAGAAGGTGGCGCTCATGCCCACCTTCAGGTCTTCAACGTCGTACCCGTTTTGCTCGTTCATGACATCTCCAATCAGTGTCCGCCGCCGCCCACATGGGGGGCCTTGTCGCCACCGCGGATCAGGGCGGCGATTTCACCCACGATGCCGCGACGGAATACCAGCACGCACAACACGAAGATGGAGCCCATGATCACGGTGATCCACGACCCGACCTTGTCGGCCAGGAAGTTCTCCAAACCCACGATGGTGAGAGCACCCGCCACCGGGCCGAGGATGGTGCCAAGCCCGCCCAGCAGCGTCATCAGCACCACAGAGCCGGAGGTGTGCCAGTGCACATCGGTCAAAGAGGCAAGCTGAAACACCAGCGCCTTGGTAGAACCGGCCAAACCAGCCAGCGCAGCAGAAATGATGAACGCCAACAGCTTGTACTTGTTGATGTCGTAGCCCAGAGAGGTGGCACGGGCTTCGTTGTCGCGAATGGCCTTGAGAATCTGGCCAAAAGGCGAGTGGATGGTGCGATGGATCAGCCAGAAACCGGCCATGAACACGGCAAACACGAAGTAGTACATGGCCAATGGTTCAGAAAGGTCAATCAGACCGAGCAGCTTGCCGCGCGGAATGCCTTGCAGACCATCTTCACCACCCGTGAACTTGAACTGAAGGGCCAGGAAGAAAATGATCTGCGCCAAGCCCAGGGTAATCATGGCGAAGTAGATACCCGCACGGCGAATGGCCAGCATACCGAACACGGCACCCAGTGCCGCACTGAACACCACTCCGGCCAGAATGCCCAGCTCGGGGCTCCAGCCCATCTCGCGGCACAGATGGCCCGTGATGTAGGCGGAGCCGCCAAAGAAGGCTGCATGACCGAAGGACAGCAGACCGGCAAAGCCCAGCAGCAGATTGAAGGCGCAGGCAAACAACGCGAAGCACAGCACTTTCATCAGGAAGGTGGGATAGGCCACGAAGGGCGCAACCAAGCCCACGGCGATGACACCGGCAAACAGCAACAGCGCGGAATTTTTTTGTGAAGAAACGGAACTCATTGCAACTCCTTCAGGCTTGCTTGCCAAACAGGCCTGCGGGTTTGACCAGCAGCACCACAACCATGATGAGGAAGATCACCACGGCAGAAGCCTCGGGATAGAAAACTTTGGTCAGGCCTTCAATGACACCCAAACCCAAGCCCGTGATGATGGAGCCCATGATGGAGCCCATGCCACCAATCACCACCACCGCGAACACCACGATGATGAGGTTGGAACCCATAACCGGGTTGACCTGGAAAATTGGGGCTGCCAGCACACCGGCATAAGCAGCCAGCGCAGCACCCGCCACGTAGGTCGCCGTGATGAGCACGGGCACATTGATGCCCAGCGCCTGCACCAGATCCGGACGCTGGGTCGCGGCACGCAGCGTGGCACCGAGGCTTGTTTTTTCGATCACGTACCAAGCGGTGAAGCAGACAACCAGCGCTGCAACCACCACCCAAGCACGGTAAATCGGCATGAACATGAAGCCGATGTTGACACCGCCTTGCAGCAGTTCAGGGACTTCGTAGGACTCGCCAGACACGCCGAAGAAATTCTTGAAGGCACCTTCCGCGATCAGCGCCAGACCGAAGGTCAGCAACAGGCCGTAGAGGTGATCAAGCTTGTAGAGGTGGCGCAGCATCGTTTTTTCGATGATGACCGCGACCACACCCACAGCGAGAGGCGCCACCAGCAGCGCCGCCCAGTAGTTGATCCCAAGGTACTGCAAGCCCAGCAGGGCCACAAAGGCACCCAGCATGTACTGCGCCCCGTGGGCGAAGTTGATGATGTTGAGCAGACCAAAAATGATGGCCAACCCCAGGCTGAGAATGGCGTAAAACGAACCGTTGATCAGGCCCACCAGAAGCTGGCTGCCCAACAAGGCGGTCGGTACTCCAAAGATTTCCATGCTTGACTCCAGTAGCCGGAGTGATGCGGATGCATCACTCCGATGGGATGTGAGGTTTGATTACTTCTTGACCAGTGAGCACTTGGATGCAGACAGGGGCTGGAAGGCCTCGGCTGCAGGGATCGTGGCGCGCACGTGGTAGTAGTCCCAGGGGGTTTTTGACTCGCCAGGCTTCTTGACTTGCAACAGATACATGTCGTGCACCATGCGGCCGTCGGCACGGATGGTGCCGTTCTTGGCGAAGAAGTCGTTCACGGGGGTCTTCTTCATCTGGGCCATGACCTTGGCGGTGTCATCGCTGTTGATGGCCTTGACGGCCTTCAGGTAGTGCATGACAGACGAGTACTGGCCAGCTTGCACCATGGTGGGCATGCGTTTGGTCTTGTCGAAGAAAATCTTGGACCAGGCACGGGTCTCGTCGTTCAGGTTCCAGTAGAAGCCTTCAGTCAGGTACATGTCCTGGGTAGCCTTCAGGCCGAGGGAGTGGATGTCGGTGATGAACATCAGCAAGCCAGCCAGCTTTTGCTTGCCGGTGATGCCGAACTCGGAAGCCTGCTTGATGGAGTTGATGGTGTCAGCACCTGCGTTGGCCAAACCGATGATCTGAGCACCAGAAGACTGGGCCTTGAGCAGGAAAGACGAGAAATCGCTGCCGGGGAAGGGGTGACGCACCGCGCCCACCACATTGCCGCCGTTGGCCTTCACCACTTCACCGGCGTCTTTTTCGAGGGAGTGGCCGAAGGCGTAGTCGGCGGTCAGGAAGAACCAGCTCTTGCCGCCCTGCTTGGTCACGGCCTTGGCAGTACCGTTGGCCACTGCATAGGTGTCATAGGTCCAGTGGACCGTGACGTCGTTGCAATCCTCGTTGGTGACGCGGGTAGATGCAGCGCCAGAGACCAGGGCGATGCGGTTTTTCTCTTTGGCGATCTTCTGCACGGCCAGAGCCACAGAGGTGGTCACCAGCTCAGTGGCGGTGTCCACTTTGTCCTTCTCGAACCACTCGCGTGCCTTGTTGGCAGCGATGTCACCCTTGTTCTGGTGATCTGCGGAAACAACTTCAATCTTGAAGCCAGGCTTTTCCTTGGCGATGAAATCGGCCACAGCCATTTCGGTGGCCACCACGGTGCCACGCCCGGCCACGTCGGAGTACACGCTGGACAGGTCAGTGAGCACACCGATCTTGACCACGTTGTCGGAAATCTGGGCGTTGGCCGCCAGGGCTGCGAAGGTCACGCCGAGGGCGGTGGCCAGCTTGTTGAGTTTCATGCAAAGTCTCCGTGAGGGAAATGGAAGGGAAAAGTAAAGGGAATGCTGCGAATCAAACACCCAGCATCTGGTGCAATTCTTCGGTCTTGGACGCGAGTTCGTCCTTTTGCACGACCATGGCCACCGTACCGTGATCGAGCACGTAATGACGGTCAGCCAAGGGGGCGGCAAAACGGAAGTTCTGTTCCACAAGAATGATGGTGTAGCCGCGCGACTTGAGCAGGCGGATCACCTCACCCAGCTTCTTGACGATCACGGGGGCCAGGCCCTCTGTGATTTCGTCGAGCAGCAGCACCTTGGCGCCGGTGCGCAGGATGCGGGCCATGGCCAGCATCTGCTGCTCACCACCCGACAAGCGGGTGCCGGGGCTGTTGCGGCGCTCCAGCAGGTTGGGAAACACTTCGTAAATTTCGTCGAGCGTCATGCCACCGCTGGCCACCACGGGGGGGAGCATCAGGTTTTCTTCAGTGGTCAAACCAGCAAAAATGCCACGCTCTTCAGGGCAGAAGCCCAGGCCCATGCGGGCGATCTTGTGCGGGGCCGTGCCGATGATCTCGGTGCCATTGAACATGATGGAGCCCGTGCGGCGCCCCACCAGGCCCAGAATGGATTTGAGCGTGGTGGAACGGCCCGAACCATTTCGACCCAGCAAGGTGATGAGCTCTCCACGATTGACCTTGATGTCGATGCCGTGAAGAATGTGCGACTCGCCGTAGAAGGCGTGCAAGTCGGTGACGCGAATCATTTCATTGGCTGACATCTCAGGCCTCCACGCCCACGTAGGCTTCCAGAACTTGGGGGTTGTTGGACACGGTGTTGTAGTCACCCTCGGCCAGCACGGCACCGCGTTGCAGCACGGTGATGGTGTGGCACAGACGTTCCACAACAGAGAGGTTGTGCTCCACCATCAAAATGGTGCGACCCGGTGAAACCTTCTTGATCAACTCGACGATGCGATCCACGTCTTCGGAACCCATGCCTTGCGTGGGCTCATCGAGCAGCATCATTTCGGGGTTGAGTGCCAGGGTGGTGGCAATCTCGAGGGCACGCTTGCGACCGTAGGGCATCTCCACCGTGATGGTGTCGGCAAAACTCTTGAGGTCGACCGCTTCGAGCAACTCCATGGCCTTGTCGTTCAAAACGTTGAGGCGCTTTTCGGAAGCCCAGAAACTGAACGAATCGCTGCGCGTGCGCTGCAAGGCGACGCGGACGTTTTCCATGGCGGTGAGGTGGCCGAAGGTGGCTGATATCTGGAACGAGCGGATCATGCCTCGCCGTGCAATCTGCACCTGCGACTCGCTGGTGATGTCGGCCCCGTTGAACTCGATCTTGCCCGCTGTGGGCTGGTGGAACTTGGTCAGCAGGTTGAAAACCGTGGTTTTGCCTGCGCCGTTGGGGCCGATCAGGGCGTGGATGCTGTGACGCTTGATCTGCAAGTTCACATCGGACACGGCCTTGAATCCAAGAAACTCCTTGGTCAGGCCTTCGGTCTTCAGAATGATGTCGCTGGACATGGTTTTTCCTGTGACGGGTTATTCGATGGCGGAAGAAGACTTGACCTGGTTGCGCAGGACAAACTTCTGGATCTTGCCGGTGGAAGTCTTGGGCAGCGTACAGAACACCACCTTCTTGGGAACCTTGAAGCGGGCCATCAGGCCACGGCAATACTCGATGACATCCTTGTCGGTGGTTTGAGCTTCGGGCTTCAACTCCACGAAAGCACAGGGTACTTCGCCCCACTTCTCGTCGGGCATGGCCACCACGGCAGCCAGCATGATGGCCGGGTGCTTGTGAAGCACGTCTTCCACCTCGATGGAGGAGATGTTCTCGCCACCAGAGATGATCACGTCCTTGCTGCGATCCTTGATCTTGACGTAGCCATCGGGGTACATCACGGCCAGGTCGCCGGTATGGAACCAGCCGCCAGCAAAAGATTCTTTGGTGGCCTTGGGGTTCTTGAGGTAACCCTTCATGACCACGTTGCCACGGAAGAAGATTTCGCCAATCGTCTCGCCGTCGGCAGGCACGGGCTGCATGGTCTCGGGGTCGAGCACGGTGATGGACTCTTCCATCGGGTAAGGCACGCCCTGGCGACCATTGAGCGCAGCACGCTCTTCAAGGGACAGACTGTTCCACGACTCCTGCTTGGCACACACGGACGACGGGCCATACACCTCGGTCAGTCCGTACACGTGGGTGATGTCGATGCCAGCTTTCTCGCAGCCTTCGATCACGGCAGCGGGTGGCGCGGCACCAGCAATCAGGCCCTTGACCGTGTGGGTGATGCCTTCACGCAAGCCAGCGGGTGCATTGATGAGCATGCTGTACACAATGGGCGCACCGCACATGTGGGTGATCTGGTGCTCGCGAATCAGCGGGAAGATCAGGGCCGGATCAACGCGGCGCAGGCACACGCTGGTACCAGCGATCAGGGCCATGGTCCAGGGGAAGCACCAGCCGTTGCAGTGGAACATGGGCAGCGTCCACAGGTAAGTGGCGTGATGCGGCATGGACCAGGAGATCACATTGCTGGCAGCATTCAGGTAGGCACCACGGTGGTGCGTCACCACACCCTTGGGGTCGCCGGTGGTGCCGGAGGTGTAATTCAGCGCAATGGCATTCCATTCATCGGCAGGCATTTGCCAGTTGTAGGCGGGGTCACCCTTGGCGATGAAATCGGTGTAGGTGACTTCTCCCAGCTCTTTGCCAGCGGGGGCCTGGTCGTCTTGCACCTCGATCACGAAGGGGCGCTTGTCACCCATGAGTTCCAAGGCTTTCTCGATCACGGCAGAAAACTCGCGATCGGTCAGCAGCACCTTGGCTTCACCGTGATTGAGCATGAAGGCGATGGCCTCGGCATCGAGTCGGGTGTTGAGCGTGTTGAGCACAGCACCCGTCATGGGCACGCCGAAGTGGGCCTCAAACATGGCCGGCACATTGGGCAGCATCACAGCGACGGTGTCGCCCTTGCCAATGCCGCGAGCCTTCAGTGCGCTGGCCAGACGAACACAGTTTTCGTAGGTTTGTTTCCAGGTGTCGCGGCGTTCGCCGTGGATGACGGAAACGCGGTCAGGGTAGACCAGAGCCGTGCGGCGAATGTAGGACAAGGGGGAAAGCGCCACAAAGTTGGCATCGTTCTTGTCGAGATCAATGTCGTATTGATCAACGCTCATGTTTGTCTCCTGTGTCTGTTCAGATTGCGGCAGTCTTCCCGGCAGGAAATGGAGTCTGCGCGTCACTAATGCGACTTGCGATTGTGACGCTGCGATGTTTCAGCATCACGGGGCAAATGTAACGAATATTTGCGTCTTGCACGATTCATATGCTTGCAAGCAACTGAAGAAAAATGAAGACTAGGATTAACCCTGCCCTGTTCGGTATAACTTCGGTTTTCACGCGCATACTCGCGCACTCTGACCCGCATGCAAGACACAAAGCACACCGCCGAATTGCGACATCAGGCTCTACAGGCAGGGCTTGACCTGATCGATCAGGGGTTCACCTTGATCGATGAAGACTTGCGTCTGGTGGCCTGGAACCAGGCCTTTCTGGATTTGCTGGAATTTCCGCACAGCATGGGCTACGTGGGCGCACCATTTGAGAGCTTCATGCGCTACAACGCCGAGCGTGGCGAGTACGGCGCGAGCCACCCTGACGAGCTCGTCAAGGAGCGCGTTGACGCAGCCCGCACCTTCCAGCCCCACGACATCATCCGTGTCAGGCCCAATGGCACCATCTTGCGGGTACGCGGGTTTCCGGCTCCCGGGCACGGCTTCGTCACGGTGTACACCGACATCACCGAGCAGAGAAAAGCGGAAGAAACCATCCGCAAGCAAAACGCCGAGCTTGAAAACAGGGTCACTGAGCGCACCGCCAAACTGCGACGCAGCGAAGAGCAGATGCGGCTCATCACCGACTCCATTCCTGCGCTGATCGCCTACTTTGATGCAGGCAAGGTTTATCGCTACATCAACCGGGGGTATCAGGAATGGTTCGGCCTTGACCCGGCCAACCCCGACAAAGTGAGTGCCCGTGAGTATCTCGGCCCCGAGGTGTACAAGGGCATTCGCGGCAATGTGGCGCAAGCGCTTGAAGGCAGCCCCGTCACCTACGAGTACGACTTGATCACCCGCGATGGCACACCGCGCGTGGCACGCACCACCCTCATCCCGGATCGAACGGGCGAAGGTGTGGTGGCTGGTTGCTTTGAACTGACTTTCGACATCACAGAGCAGCGCCGCACGCAAGCCATGCTCATGCAGGCCGAGAAGATGGAAGCACTGGGCCAACTCACCGGGGGCTTGGCGCACGATTTCAACAACATCCTTACCGTGATCATCGGCAACCTGGAAGGACTGCGCACCGAGTTGAAGTCGCTGGCCGACTCGGGTGATCTGGCAGATGAATTCGTCTCCCCCGCCCTCACCGCGGCCAAGCGCGGCACCGAACTGATCCGTGGCCTGATGACCTTCTCGCGCAAGCAATCCCTGCAAGCCCAGGCAGTGGAAATGAACTCCGCCGTCGATGCGATTTGCAGGCTGGTACGCCGCTCACTGCCCGAGCGCATCTCACTCACCCATGACAAGCCGGGCGCACCGGCATGGGCCATGGTCGATGCCAGCCAGCTCGAAAACGCGCTGGTCAACCTGATCA
>JBJOKU010000040.1:0-8449 GCA_046045925.1 Pseudomonadota bacterium | reverse complement strand
GGGCAGTGCATGGACGCGCAGGGGTTGGGTGCGTTGAGCCCCGCAGGCATCAATCATGAGTGGCAGGGCAGCGATGTGATCCATGTGCGCATGCGTGAGAAACACATCGTCGATGAGTTTCATCTCGTTGAGGGAAAGGTCGCCCACGCCCGTCCCCGCATCAATGAGGATGCGTTCGCCAACAAGGAAGGACGTGGTTCGGCAGTCGCGCGCAATCGCACCTGAGCAGCCGAGAACCTTGATGTGCATGTTGTTCCTATTTGGTTTCAAAGTTGGTGGCGCCGTCCCAGCCCGGATCGAATGGCAACAGGCGCATGGAGGCTACACGTTGCGCATAAAGCTCGTAAAGGTACTTTTTCGCATTAAATCTCTGGGCGTTGAGCAAGTTGACATCACACTGATCCCAGTCTTGGGCACGATAGGCTTTGATCGCCATATTCCAAGCCTTCAGCTCGGCGTTTTGCTCGTCACTCATTTGACTGCTGGGGCCAAGAGGCCAGAAGATGCCCACGGCCACATCTTTGCCCTTGACGCGAACCTTGTCCAGCTCCTGCCAGGTGTAACTGTTGGCCAGCTTGCGGGTGAACTCGCTCACCACGATGTCCACACCGTAGACTTTGCTGAGACCTTCAAGCCGCGACCCAAGGTTGACGGAGTCACCGATGACGGTGTAGCTGCGGCGAATGTCCGAGCCCATGTCGCCCACGGCCATGGGGCCTGTGTTGAGGCCAATCCCGATGCCGATTTCTGGCAGGCCGGTCTGGCGGTGCTCCTGGTTGATGAGCCGAACTTCTGCTGCCATCTCGAGAGCGGCCTGCGTGGCCAGCTCTGCGTGATTGCCCAGTTCAACCGGGGCCCCCCAGAAGGCCATGACGCAGTCGCCCATGTATTTGTCGATGGTGCCCCGGTTCTTGCGAATGATGCCGGTGAGGCGGCTGAATACGCCATTGAGCAGGTTCTGCAACTGCGTGGGATCCATGGTCTCCGACATCTTGGTGAAGCCGCGCATGTCGCAGAACATCACCGTCAACTCCTTGCTGGCCGCCTTCATGCTGTAGCTGTCGGGGTCTTTGACCATCTCGTCAACGAGTTCAGGTGGCACATAGGTGCCAAAAAGGTGGGCCAGTTCGCGCTTGGTGCGGCTTTCCACGAAATAGCCATAGCTCATGTTGAGTGCGAACGAGGCCAGAATCATGATGATTGCGGAGGCCACAGGCAGAACCAGCCCGAAGCCAAGATACATCCATGAGTTGAGGGCCACGATGCAGAACATGACAACAAGACTCAGCAGAACTGCGCGCATCGCGGTGACCAAGGGCAGGGCCAGCGCCAGCGTGAGACCGGCAAGCAGCAGTATCACCACTTCAAAGCCGATGGCGTAATCAGGCTTGATGAAAACTTTTCCGTCCAGCATGCCCGAGATGAGGTTGGCATGGGCCTCGACACCGGGATAAACCTCGCTGACAGGCGTGACGCGCAAGTCCAGCAGGCCAGGGGCGGTAGTGCCGACCAGCACTACCTTGTCTTTGAGCGTGTTCGCCGGAATTTTGCCGGTGAGTAAATCGGCGGCAGAGTAGTAGCGAAATGAGTTGCCTTGCGGCCCGCCATCGCCACGAAATGGGATCAGGGCCGCCACCCTGTTATCAACGGGCAAGGCCAGGGTCTGGTTGTTCTTGTTGCGCAGGATGATGCTCTCAAGCCCCTTGTAATTGCGCGAGATGAATCGATCCTGGGGGATGCCTGCCTCCACTTTGGGCAAGCCAACAAGCAGGCGGAACATGGACAGCGCCAGTGACTCGTAGTACTGTCCCTTGTATTCTGCAATCAGCGGCAGTGCGCGAACCACGCCATCTGAGTCCGTCAGGGAATTGAAGAATCCGGCCAGCGGGGCTGCAGTGCTCAGTGCTTCAATATTTGCTCCATAGCCGTCCCACGAGGTAAAAGCGACGGGCCTTCCCTTGAGGTCTTCGCGTTTCATCACCGGCGAGGGCAACACACCAGAAGTGCGGCCTTGCCGGTCACTGGTGAAGTAATAGCCCATGACCACGGGCCGGGCCTGTAGCGACTTGGCAAACAGCGCGTCGTAGTCAAGCTGTCCCTGGAGTTGCTGGAGCTTGTCGCCCAGAGCGCTGTCACGCAACTCGTTTTGAGCGAGTTGCCGCAAACGCTTGAGTCCGGAGCTTTCGTCGGGCTCGGCGAACACCACGTCAAAACCGACGATGGCCACATGTTGCTTGTCATACAACTCGTCGATGAGGTGTGCAAGCTTGTTGCGACCCCAGGGCCAGCGGCCCACTTCAGCCAGACTTTTCTCGTCGATATCGACAATGACGACGCGATCATCCAGCGTTTTGGGCATTGTGGCGCGCAACCGGGCATCGTAGATGATGTCATCTAATCGGCTGAGAACCTCGAGCCGCACGGCTCCACTGGCGTGCAGCAGGGCAATGATGAGCGGGATGAGGGTGACCGCTATCCTGCGCCAATGCTTGGACAGGGCTTGCATGGATTTGATCCGGAAGCGGCTCAGCCCTGGACGAACTGCATCTGGGTGCCAGCCAGCTCCAGAACGTCCCCGTCGTTCAATGCAATGGGCTCGTTGCCGATGGGGTTGTTGTTGATAGTGGGCTTGCTCGTTCCCTCTATCAGTGCAATGACAAACCCGCTGGGCCGCTTGGTGATGGCAGCGACAGCCACCCCGGGCTTGCCAATCGTTGTGACCACCTTGACGAGCGGCACGCTGCGCCCTGCGGCTGCACCAGACAGAACCTTGATTGATGCACTAAGCCCAGCTTCGCCTGCGGTTGGTGCAGGTGCTGCGGGCATGGCCGATGTGCTGCCTGGCATCGGCATCATCGCGGGAGCGGGAGATCCGGGCACTGGCATTCCGGCTGTGCCAGGCTTGATGACCATGGTTTTTTCGAAACCAGCGGCAGCCTTCTCGTGGATGAACTTGATGCGGTATTTGCCGACTTCGATGGTGTCGCCATTCTGGAGCAACTGCTTCTTGACAGCCTTGCCGTTGATGAATGTACCGTTTGTGCTGCCCAAGTCTTCAATAAAGACTTCACCGCCGACCATCAGGATGGCGGCGTGCTCGCCGGACACGGCGAGGTTGTCGATCACGATGTCGTTATAGGGGCGGCGGCCAAGCGTGGTGCGGTCCTTGGTGAGCTGCACTTCCTTGATGACGACACCGTCAATCGAGACGATCATTTTCGGCATGGCCGACTCCTGCTTAAATTCTTCTGGTTGCGATATTACTTACGAAACAGTCGGGCGAACAGACCTTTTTCTTCCGGTCCTTGCCTGATTTGTGCCAAAAATACAGAAATGTTATCAACACCACCATTGGCATTGGCCATGCCGATGAGCCGTTCAACCTTTTGGGTGCCTGCTATTTGCAGACTGAGGATGTCTGCTATTTCCCTGTCTTTGAGCATATCCGAGAGTCCGTCGGAGCAGAAAAGCCACTCGTCGCCGACCTCCAACTCATACTCGTGCACCTCGAGCTGGGCAACAAGATCAACGCCCAAGGCCCGGGTGACCAAGTTCTTCTGGTTGGAGTTTTCCGCCTCGGCGGCGGTGAGCAGACCCGCATCAATCTGTTCCTGGATGAGGGAGTGATCCCTCGTGATCTGCTTGAGCTCACCTTGACGCATCAGGTAAGCGCGCGAGTCGCCGATGTGTCCCAGCACCAATTGATCCCTGGTAAACACGCCCAGCACGAGGGTGGTGCCCATCCCGTTGTATTGGGGATTGGAGATGGACGCGTTGTAAATGGAGGTGTTGGCATTGGCGACGCAGATTTCCATGGCGCGCCGGATGTCCTTGGCGGTTGCCGTACTGGCTTGCGCAAGCCAGCGTGCAAGCTCGGTGCGGATGAATGTGGTGGCCATGGCGCTGGCCACCTCACCCGCGTTGTAGCCACCCATGCCATCAGCAAGAACGCCAACCCGCGTTGCGACATCGAACGTGACTGAATCCTCGTTGTTGTCACGAGTCATTCCCTTGTCTGTGAGGGCGAAAAATTCGTATTCAAGCATGTGCTGAGTTTATAGGGGGTGGCCGAAGGATGCTACTGACCCGGTTTGTTGGGGTTGATGACGGTTTTCTGGAAGTCCAGATCCATCATGTTCTCGCCCTGAACAGGGTCAGCATTGGGGGCTGAAGTTTCCCCTTGAATCACGGTCTTGGCAAAGGGGTCGTCACTGAGCGTGGAGTTGGACACCACAGTCTTGACGAAGCCAGAGGTCATGGGCTGGGTAGCTTGGTATTCTGCCGGGTAGGTGGGCTTGAAATCAACAGCCGCAGCGGCCTGTGTCCGGTCATAGGGTACTGTGGTTTCGAATTGCGAGCTCGGTGGGGTGGACGGGGTGGGCGTTGCGGGGGCGGCAGGTGCAGTCAGGGATGCCTGCAAGTCACGCGCGAACTCTTCTCCGGTCTGGTAGCGTGTCTCGGGCCGTTTGGATAAAGACAGGGCCACCACATTGGCCAGCGCGGGCGGGATGCCATCGCGGAATTGGCGAATGTCGGGGGCCTCCTCGTTGGCGATCTTGAACATCAGCTCGGCCATGGACTCGCCGCGGAAAGGAAGAATGCCAGCAAGCATCTGGAACAACATCACGCCCAGAGAATACAGATCGGAGCGGCCATCCACCCTTTTGCCTGCGATTTGCTCAGGGCTCATGAAGCTGGGTGTGCCCAGTACCAGTCCAGTCTTGGTTTTGCTGGAGTCAGTGATGCGGGCGATGCCGAAGTCGGTCACCTTGACCGTGTCGGCGGCCAGGTCATACATGATGTTGGCGGGCTTGATGTCACGGTGTACGACGTTTTGCGTATGTGCGTAAGCCAAAGCTTGCGCAACGCGAGCAATGATGGATACAACTTGGGGAATGGGCAAAAGGGTGTCAGGCTTCGTGTACTCGACCAAGTCTTTGCCCTTGAGAAATTCCATTGCAATGTAGGCCAAGTCGTGTTCTTCGCCTGCGTCGAAAATGGTCACGATGTTCTGATGCTGCAAACGCCCTGCGGTTTCGGCTTCACGGAAGAAGCGTTCGCGGGCATCAACCAGCTCATCGCCTTCAAACTCCTGTGACAGGGCCATGGTCTTGATGGCCACGACGCGGCCAATCTTGGGGTCTTTGCCAAGATACACCACGCCCATGGCACCTTTGCCCAGTTCTTTTTCCACTTGGTAACGGCCCAGCATGGGCTTTTCGACGGTGCCGTTATCCAGCACCAAAGTGCCACCCGGATGACCGCCTCCGCCTCCGAGGATGACTGTTTCAGAGAGATTCTTGGCACGCGCCAGTTTGGCCTGTACGTCCTTGTTGCCCTTGTCATGCTGGGCGATGTATTCATACACCGCTTGTGCCTTGTTGAACTGCCGTTTGCGCTCGAAGTCGAGCGCAAGGTTTTGCAGGTTCTGGACAACAGCCGTGCCATGGGTCTCGTCAATGGGTACTCGGCGGAATCTGTCGAAGGCCATGTCCAACTGGCCTTGGCCTTGCAGTGCCAGACCCATCATGCGGTTGGTTTCGGCCGATTCCGCATCGCTCTTTTGCTTGCCCGCTTCTGTCATCAGGTAGCGCTTGGTCGTGATGACGATGTAGCCGATCACCAGCAGGCAGACAGGGAAAACAAGAGGCAACCACCGCGCCTGGCTGGAGAGGAAGATGTATTCAATGGCCAGCAGCACAATGACCGCGCCACCTGTGCTGACGGCTCCGACCCCGGCACCAAGACGGGGCAGTCCTGCCACGATGAAGCCTGCACTCAGTAGCAGCAGGACGATTCCCAAGGGGGCGGACCAGCTTGGCTGCACTATGTAATGCTCAGACAGCAGGCTGGAAGTCACATGTGCAACCAAGTCAACGGGATAAGTGCCTGGAGAGGCCGGCGTGGAGAAGATGGTACCAACGCCCTGGGCTGATGCCCCAATCAACACGATCTTGCCTGCAAACTTGGCTGCCGGGATTTTTCCGCTCACCACATCGAAATACGAACTGCGCGAAAAAGCGCGCTGATTGCCCTTGTCAGGGTAGAACTGGGGCAGCATTTCGCCGTACTCGTTACCCTGGACCAAGCGCTTGCCGAGCATGACGTTGCCGTCCGGAGAGGGTTTGATGTCCTTGCTGTCCAGGTTGAGTGCCTTGGCGGCTGTGAGCAAGGCGAGGGAGGGGATACCCGTGCCGTAGTAATTCAATACCAGCAGTTCGCGCCGAACGGCTCCATCGCGGTCATTGGCTTGGTTGAGGTGGCCAATCGCAGCCGCTTTATCGCCAAGCAACTGCAAAGGCTCGACGCCTTTTTGGGCGAAGAGGTCAACGTCGCGCACGAAAGACAGGGACGATTTTTGAATGAAATCTGGCAGGGGGCGATCCGGCTTTCCTGCGGGCGGGTCGCTACTGACTGTGTAGACGGATGGCAATATGACACTGGCCGACTGTCCGAGGCTGGCTGCAAATCGCTGGTCGGTATCGAGGGATTGCTCGGCTTCGGCTATCAGCTGAGCCACCGCGCCGGAGCCTGATGCGCCACCCAGTGCTTCCTTGATCTTGCGGACATATTCCAGACCTTTGTCAGTCTGCGGCTCCGAAAAGAAGACCGTGAAAGCCACCACTTTGGGTTTGACGGGGGCCAGCTTGTCCAAAAGCTGCGAGTGGACATCTCTCGAAAAGGGCCAGCGGCCAATGTTGGCAATACTGGCTTCGTCGATGTCAATGATCTCGATGTCTTTTGAAGGTTCCCGGCTGGAGCTGGCAATGCCCGTGTCGTACCAGCGGTTTTCGAGTCCGTCGAACAGGCCTTGGTTTCGCGCAACCAAGACGAGGACGACAACGACCAATCCGGTAAACCAGTCGGTGCGCCAGAACTTGGCAGACCCTTTGCCGGATGGAAGGCTGGGCAATGAAAATTTCATGTTTTGAGTCCCCTAGACGCGAGATCCTGCCCGGATGCTCGCCAGAAAAACGCACGCACACCAGCCAGGAGGCGCTGGCAAACGTGACAGGGGACATTATCAGACCCGTGACGCTCCCACAAGAGACTTGTTCGCGGCAAACGTGCGGGGTGTTGTGTGAACACCACCCCGCAGTGATCAGGATTCCTGGCTTGCGGATGCAACTTTCCGGCGGCCAAGCATCCATTTGCCCATGGCTAGCACGAACAAGGCCCCAAAAACGCCTGCGCCATAGCGCAAGCTGGCCACAACCTCGGGCAGCGCACCCTGCACCTGTGCGGGCGTGGTGGGGACAAATGGCAAAACTGCCGGATCAGTCACGGCCATCGTGCCGGCAATCCAGCCGAGCAACATGCCGCCCGCAGTGATGATGACAGGGAAACGATCCATCAGCTTGATGACCAGCTTGCTGCCCCACACGATGATGGGAATGCTCACCAGCAGACCAAAGACCACCAGTGGAATTTTGTGCGAGCCACCGGCACCCTCGGCCGCGCCGGCAATGGCGATCACGTTGTCGATGCTCATGACGAGGTCAGCCACGATCACCGTCTTGACGGCAGCCCAGAGCTTGTCGCTGGATTGGATGTTGGCGTGCTCGTCTTCGTCCTCCGGAACCAGCAGCTTCACGCCGATCCAGATCAGCAGCAATGCCCCGATGATCTTCAGGTAGGGAATCGTGAGTAGCGTCAGGGCAAAAACGATCAGGATCACCCGCAAAATGATGGCTCCCACCGTGCCCCAGATGATGCCGAGCTTGCGCTGGGCCTCGGGCAGCTTGCGGCAGGCCAGGGCGATCACGACGGCGTTGTCGCCGCCGAGCAGGATGTCGATCATGATGATCTGGCCCACGGCGAGCCAGAATTGGGCGGTCAGAAACTCTTCCATTTGCATCCTTGAGGCCGAAGGTCAGCCAAAAAAGCGGATTGGCGCAGTCGCCAAAGAACAAGGCCGGATTGTCCCTCAGGAAATCCGGCCTTGCATTGTGGAAAACCGCAGACCGGGCAAATTCCGGCGCGGCTTCAGCGGCTTGTCAGATCAAAGCATGGCCTTGAGCAGCTTGCCCATCTCGGAGGGGTTGCGGGTCACTTTGAAACCGCATTCTTCCATGATCGCCAGTTTGGCTTCAGCCGTGTCGGCACCGCCAGAGATCAGCGCACCGGCGTGGCCCATGCGCTTGCCGGCAGGGGCCGTCACGCCAGCGATGAAGCCGACGATGGGCTTCTTCATGTTGGCCTTGCACCACATCGCGGCTTCAGCCTCGTCGGGGCCGCCGATCTCGCCGATCATGATGACCGCATCGGTGTCGGGGTCGTCGTTGAAGGCTTTCATCACGTCGATGTGCTTGAGGCCGTTGATGGGGTCGCCACCAATGCCGACGGCGGAAGACTGGCCCAGACCGATTTCGGTCAGCTGGGCCACGGCTTCATAGGTCAGCGTGCCGGAGCGCGAGACCACGCCGATGCGGCCTTTGCGGTGGATGTG
>JBJOKU010000039.1:0-8474 GCA_046045925.1 Pseudomonadota bacterium | reverse complement strand
AGGCGCGTCTGCACTGGAGCGCCGACACCGACGCCGCCATCGAAGGCCGCGTGGCCGACATCCTGGCCGATGTGCAGCAGCGCGGCGATGCGGCGGTGCTCGAATACACCCAGCGCTTCGATGGTCTGCAAGCCAGCAGCATGGCCGAGCTGGAGCTGACGCGCGAAGAACTGCAAGCCGCGTTTGAAGCCATCACCCCCGCCCAGCGAGAAGCCCTGCAAGCCGCCGCTGAGCGTGTGCGCAGCTACCACGAGGCGCAAAAGAAGGCCAGCGGCGAGAGCTGGAGCTACCGCGATGCCGACGGCACTTTGCTCGGGCAAAAAGTCACGCCGCTGGACCGCGTGGGCATCTACGTGCCTGGCGGTAAAGCCGCTTACCCCAGCAGCGTGCTGATGAACGCCATTCCCGCCCATGTGGCCGGGGTGGGCGAGATCATCATGGTTGTGCCAACGCCGAAAGGCGAGAAAAACGCCCTCGTGCTCGCCGCCGCCTACGTGGCAGGCGTTACCCGTGCCTTCACCATTGGCGGCGCACAGGCCGTGGCCGCGCTCGCCTACGGCACAGCCACTGTGCCCAACGTGGACAAAATCACCGGCCCTGGCAACGCCTATGTCGCCGCCGCCAAGCGCCGCGTGTTCGGCACGGTTGGCATCGACATGATCGCGGGTCCCAGCGAAATTCTGGTGCTTGCCGATGGCTCCACGCCCGCCGACTGGGTGGCGATGGATTTGTTCAGCCAGGCCGAGCACGACGAACTCGCGCAAAGCATCTTGCTGTGCCCAGACGCGTTCTACATTGACGAGGTGCAGCGCAGCATCGACAAGTTGCTCAACGAAATGCCCCGTGCCGAGATCATCGCCAAGAGCCTCAATGGTCGCGGCGCTTTGATTCAGACGCGCAGCATGGAAGAAGCCTGCGCCATCAGCAATCGCATCGCCCCCGAACACCTGGAGGTGAGCAGTGACCAGCCGCACCGCTGGGAGCCGCTGCTCAAACACGCCGGCGCGATTTTTCTGGGTGCATTCACCAGCGAAAGCTTGGGCGACTACTGCGCCGGCCCCAACCACGTCTTGCCCACCAGCGGCACGGCCCGCTTCTCGTCACCGCTGGGTGTGTACGACTTCCAGAAGCGCTCCAGCCTCATTGAAGTGAGCGAGCAGGGCGCACAAACACTGGGCAAGATTGCATCTGAACTTGCCCACGGCGAGGGCTTGCAAGGACACGCGCGGGCTGCAGAAATGCGCCTCAAGTCCTGATCGACTAATGCCACTTCGCGCTCGCCGTCGTCGCGTGAACAGGCCCTAGCGGGGTTCCTTGAGTGCCAACGCCTTTTCGTAAAGGGTGTTGCGATTGGCTTTGGTGATCTCGGCAGCCAGTTTTACAGCAGTCTTGAGTGGCAGTTCATCGAGCAGCAGTTTGAGTGTGCTCAGCGCTTGCGGGCTGAGTGCTGAATCCTCTTCATTGCTGGCTGCAGAAGGGTGGATCACGATCACGAATTCCCCGCGTGCATGATTGGGGTCACGAGCCAGCCAAGCGGGTGCAGTGTCTGCATCGAGCGTGATGATTTGCTCAAACTGCTTGCTGATTTCGCGTGCTAAGGTGATTTTGCGCGGGGCCAGAGCAGTCAGGGCCTGCAAGCAGGCGGCAATCCGGTGAGGAGCCTCAAGCAGCACGATGCTGCGCGTCTCGCCTGCAATGGCTTCCAGTTGGCGTGATCGCGCTGCGGCCTTGGTGTCGAGAAAACCGGCAAACAGGAATCCCTGCGTGCCTCCAGGAGAAACCGCCCCGCTCACACTCAGGGCCGCCGTGACGCTTGACGCGCCCGGCAAGGGCATGCAGCGAAACCCCTCGCGCTGGCAAGTCGCTACGAGGCGTGCGCCAGGGTCGCTCACGCCGGGTGTGCCCGCATCGCTGACGTAGGCGATGCGCTCGCCAGCACTCAGGCGCAGAGCGATGCGTGCGGCCATTTCTTCTTCGTTGTGCTCATGGACGGCCAGCAGTGGTTTGTCCAGACCGTAGTGGCGCAGCAAACCCTGGGTGTGGCGGGTGTCTTCGCAGGCGATGGCATCGACCAGCGACAGCACGTGCAGTGCCCTTACACTGATGTCGGCCATGTTGCCAATCGGCGTGGCCACCACATACAGGCACGAGGTTGGATATTGCTGCTGGCTGGCTCCAATGGCCTGGGCGGCTGAAACAAGAAGAGAATTCATGACATCGGGAGGGCAGGACATGCAACACAAGACCGGCTTACCGCCACCCCACCCGCACGGGCAAGGGGCTCACCCCCTGCTCGGCGCGGGGACGACCAAGACTGTTGGCGACCGTGGAGAGGACTTGGCGTTGGCCTTTCTTGAGCGCGCCGGTTTGAAACTGGTGTGCAGGCATTATCGGACACCCGGCAGGGGTGGCGGCGAAATCGATCTCATCATGCGCGACCCCGGGGGCACGCTGGTATTTGTCGAGGTGAGGGCGCGTCGGGGAACCCGGCAGGGCGGGGCGGCAGCTTCTGTCGGGGCGGTGAAACAGCGGCGTATCGTGCTGGCGGCAAGGCACTATCTGTTGCGGCTGGCCCGTCTGCCTGCTTGCCGTTTCGATGTGGTGGCAATAGACGGGGAAAATATCGAGTGGTTGCGCGGGGCGTTCGAACTGGCCTGATATCTTGTAAACCTGAGTGAAAGCCCTTTTGTCCATACCCATCACGTTATTTTTTTGATAGCATACGAGCCATGCTGGAACAACGTATCGAACAACATTTCATCGACAGTGCCGATCTGAAATACCAGACAGCGCAAACATTGGCCAAACCCATTGCCTCGGCGGTTTCCGCCATTCTGGGTTGCGTCACGAGCGGTGGCAAGGTGCTGGCTTGCGGCAATGGCGGCTCGGCTGCCGATGCGCAGCATTTTGCTGCCGAGTTTGTGGGCCGTTTTGAGCAGGAGCGGCCCGAGTTGGGCGCGATAGCACTCACCACCGACAGCTCCATCCTCACGGCCATTGCCAACGACTACGACTACAACGCCATTTTCGCCAAGCAGGTGCGTGCACTGGGTCAGCCCGGCGATGTGCTACTGGCCATCAGCACCAGCGGCAACTCGGCCAACGTGCTGGCTGCCGTGGCGGCGGCCCACGAACGTGAAATGACAGTGGTGGCCCTCACTGGCAAGAATGGCGGCAAGATGAATACCCTGCTGCGCGAGACCGACGTGCACATCTGTGTGCCGCATGAGCGTACTGCCCGCATCCAGGAAGTGCATATTCTGGCCATTCATTGCATCTGCGACGGAGTGGACCACCAACTGCTGGGCACTGGCGACTGAATCAAAGGAACGTCCATGAACAGAACTTCAACCAAACTCGTGCTGGCGCTGTCAATCGGTTCGCTGCTGGCGGGTTGTGCGGCTCCACTGGTTCTCGGCGGAGCCGCCGTGGGAGGGGCTTTGATCGCTACCGACCGGCGCACCACAGCCACCCAGCTTGAAGATGAGCAGATTGAGCTCAAGGCCATGAGCCGCATTGCCGAGGCGCTGGGCGACCGGGGGCATGTGAACACGGTCAGTTTCAACCGCCAAGTGCTTATTTCGGGCGAAGTGCCCAACGAGCGCGACAAGGCGCTGGTACAGCAGATCGTGAGCCGCGTTGAGAACGTGGCGAGCATCGTCAACGAATTGGGGGTCATGCCCACTTCTAGCCTCACCCAGCGGGCTTCGGATTCGCTGGTCACGGGCCGGGTGAAAGCTGCTCTGGTTGATGCCAAAGACCTTTATGCCAATTCGTTCAAGGTCTTTACCGAGCGTGGTGTGACCTACCTGATGGGTCGTGTGACCCAGCGTGAAGCCAACCGGGCCACCGAAATTGCCCGCAGTACTTCGGGGGTGCAAAAAATTGTGCGCATCCTTGAAATCATCAGCGAAGATGAATTGCTTCGCATGCTGCCCCAACCTGCCAAACCCGCGGACACCAAGCGCAGCGCATCGCCCTCGGGGAGCTGACAGGCCCTCTCCTGAAACCCACAAAAAGGCCGGATGATCCGGCCTTTTTTCTGCGCAAGTGCCGAGTGATCTTCAGCGCAGCCGCTTGATTAGGCTGGACGTGTCCCAGCGTTGACCGCCCATGCTTTGCACATCGGCGTAGAACTGGTCCACCAGCGCCGTGACGGGCAAACGCGCCCCGTTCCGCTTGGCTTCGTCGAGCACCAGCCCCAGGTCTTTGCGCATCCAGTCCACGGCAAAGCCGAAGTTGAACTGGTCAGCCACCATGGTTTTGCCCCGGTTGTCGAGTTGCCAGCTTTGTGCTGCGCCCTTGCCAATCACATCCAGCGCCAGGTTCATGTCGAGCCCGGCTTTTTGTCCAAAGGCAATGGCTTCAGAGAGACCCTGCACCAGCCCGGCGATGCAGATCTGGTTGACCATCTTGGTGAGCTGGCCAGCGCCGCTTTCACCCATGAGCGTGAAAGCCTTCGAGAACGCCATGCCCACCGGCTTGGCCTTGGCAAAGGGTTCGGCGTCTCCCCCGCACATCACGGTGAGCATGCCGTTTTCGGCTCCGGCCTGGCCACCCGAGACGGGCGCATCCACAAAGTGCAGCCCCTTGGCTTGAGCAGCGGCGTACAACTCACGTGCAACGGCGGCGGATGCGGTGGTGTGATCGACAAAAATCGCCCCCGCCTTCATGCCGGCAAAGGCACCGTCTGCGCCCAGCGTGACCGAGCGCAGATCGTCGTCATTGCCGACACAGCAAAACACGATGTCGGCTCCGGCAGCGGCTTCTCGCGGGGTGGCGGCAAAGGAGGGTTTGACGGCTGCTTTCGTGCTGGCCTCGCGTTCGCAGAACGCTTGTGCCTTGGCGACCGTGCGGTTGTAAACCGTGACGGCGTGACCAGCGGCCACCAGGTGCTCGGCCATGGGGTTGCCCATCACGCCCAGGCCCAGAAAGGCCACACGGGTGCTGGTGCTGGGGTCGTAGGTTTTCGGGTTCATGTCTCTTCCGTTTTGTGAGATTGTTTGCCGGTGATGCGCAAGTCATCAAGATAGTCTCGCGCGATGTTGATTGTGTCTTGGCGACCGAGGTAAGCATAGTGGCCCTTGAGCCAGTCGGCTGTCGCCTTCCTGCCAAGTTCGAAGAGCTTGTGCAGAAACTGGCGGTCGGTGGAGAGTTTGCTGGTGGCCCCGTAGGCCGAAAGCGGTGTGCCGCCGTCAATGCGGTGCATCAGCACGTCCTTGTACTTGAACATGTCCAGCCGCCCCTCGTGCAGCAGGCGCTTGACGAAATCAATGGCGCGCATCTCGGCCAACAGGCTGGCGTTGAAGGTGACTTCGTTGACGCGCTCCATGATCTCCCGCGAGGTCTTGGGGCGGTTGGCCGCGTCCGTGGGGCGGCGGATGGGGTTGATCTGCACCAGCAGGACATCGCGGCTGGAACATTTGTATATGAGCGGGTGAATGGCCGGGTTGCCGCTGTAGCCGCCGTCCCAGAACAGGTCTCCCTCGATCTCAACGGCCTGGAACATCATGGGCAGGCAAGCCGAGGCCATGACAGCCTGTGCCGAGAGCCGCTTTCCCGTGAAGATTTCGGCCTTGCCGGTGCTTACCCGTGTGGCGCACACAAAGACCTTCATGCCGTCGAGATGGTGCAGGCGTTCAAAGTCAATGTGGCGCTCCAGCATGGCTTCAAGCGGGTTCAGGCCAGCGGGGTTGAGTTGGTAGGGCGAGGCCATATGGGCGAGGGCCTGGCCGAACTGCAGCAGCGGCGACATGCCCCCCCGGTTGGTGTCCCACAGGCCGCCCCAGAGCGCACTCCAGGGGTTGTTGGAAATGCCCATGTCGGCGACACCGTTCCAGAAGGAGGCTAGGCTTTCGCGTGCCAGCTCACGCGGATCAGTCTTCTTCTTGCCTTGTGCCTTGGCAAAGCCGTTGGCCAGCGCCACCGCGTTCATTGCGCCTGCGCTGGTGCCGCTGATTCCGTCCAGCTGGATGCGCCCGTCTTCCAGCAGGGCATCGAGCACGCCCCATGTGAAAGCCCCGTGGGAGCCGCCGCCTTGCAGCGCCAAATTGATGGTTTTGTGAGTGTTCATGTATTGAGTATCGCTTCGCCATATGGGGACTCCGTGACAAATCAATGCATGACCCTGCCCGCAGGGCTATCATTGCCGCATGAAAGTGCTGGAATCCAAGCTGATCCCCGAAGTTGTGGCGCAAGCGGCGCTGATGTCTGCCATACGGCGCGATATTCATGCCCATCCCGAGTTGTGCTTTGAAGAGGTGCGCACGTCCGAAAAGGTGGTGCAACTGCTCACCCAGTGGGGCATCCCCGTGCATCGGGGCTTGGGCAAAACGGGCGTGGTGGGCATCATCAAGGGTGGGCATTCCGACCGGGCCATCGGCCTGCGTGCCGATATGGACGCGCTGCCCATGCAGGAGTTCAACCAGTTCGCCCACGCCAGCAAGCATGCAGGCAAGATGCATGCCTGCGGGCACGACGGCCATGTGGCCATGCTGCTGGCGGCGGGGCAATATCTTTCGCAGCACCGCGATTTTGACGGCACGGTTTACCTGATCTTCCAGCCCGCCGAAGAAGGCGGCGGCGGTGCCCGCGAGATGATCAAGGACGGCCTGTTCACCAAATTCCCCATGGATGCCGTGTTCGGCATGCACAACTGGCCCGGCGACGAAGTGGGCCGCTTTGCCGTGAGTGCCGGGCCGGTGATGGCTTCGAGCAACGAATTCAAGATCGTCATTCGCGGAAAGGGCGCACACGCCGCCATGCCGCACAACGGCATTGACCCCGTGCTCGTGGCCTGCCAGATGACGCAGGCCTTCCAGACCATCATCACGCGCAACAAGAAGCCGGTAGATGCAGGCGTGATCAGCGTGACCATGATCCACACTGGCGAGGCCACCAACGTGGTGCCTGACACCTGCGAGCTGCAGGGCACGGTGCGCACCTTCAGCATTGAAGTGCTCGACATGATCGAGCGGCGCATGCGCGAGGTGGCGCAGTACACCTGCGCGGCCTTCGGGGCCACTTGCGAGTTCGAGTTCGAACGCAACTACCCACCCACCATCAACCACCCCAAAGAGTCGGAATTTGCCCGCCAGGTGATGGAGTCCATCGTGGGCGCAGAACGCGTGCATGCCCAAGAGCCCACCATGGGCGCGGAAGATTTCTCCTACATGCTGCTCGAAAAGCCGGGCTGCTACGTGTTCATTGCCAATGGCGATGGCGCCCACCGCGAGATGGGCCACGGCGCAGGCCCGTGCATGCTGCACAACCCGAGCTACGACTTCAACGACCACCTCATCCCCCTGGGGGCCACCTACTGGGTGCGACTGGTGCAGGCGTGGCTGGCGGGTCATGCTCACTGAGGTGGAGCAGGTACTGTGTTGACGCGCAGAGTTTGCATGGGTGCGGTGGCCAGCGCAGGTGTCGCGGCTCTTGGGGGATGCGCATCCACCACGCCAATTGCGTCAACCAGCCCTGGTGCTGAAAGCCTCATTGGCACCCAGTGGGAGGGGTGGCAGGAGCGGCGTTTTCCGGGCAAAAAACCAACCCGCTACGAACTGTTGCCAGATGGCCTCTCGGGCTATGCCATCCGGGCAACCGCCCAAGGCTCGGCGAGCATGTTCCAGCGCAAGCTGGACATCGCGCCAGAACGGCTGGGGCATGTCCGGTTTTCATGGCGTGCGGATGACATCAGTGAAGAGGCGGATATTGCCGAGATTGATGCCACAGATGCCGTCACCCGCATCGTGTTTGCCTTTGATGGCGATCGCAGCCGGTGGAGTGCCAAGGACACCATGCTCAATGAAATCAGTCGTCTGCTCATGGGGGAGGACATGCCCTATGCGTCACTGGTTTACGCATGGTGTTCCACTGGCGTGACGGGCTCGGTGGTCATCAATCCACGCACCCCCACGGTACGCAATCTGCTGCTCGAAACGGGTGATTCCCGGCTGGGTGTGTGGCTGAATTACCGGCGCAACCTGCGCCGCGACTACCTGCAACTATTTGGCGAAGAGCCGGGGCGGCTCATCGGCGTGGCCTTGATGACCGATGCCGACAACACCAAGAGCGAATCGGTCGGATGGTACGGGAACGTGCGCATTGAAGGGGCCTGATCAGGCAAAGGCCAGCGCCTTTGCCACAGGCATCATTGCCGCCCCTGGCCCTCGCCCAGCACCACAAACTTCAGCGAAGTCAGCCCCTCGATGCCCACCGGCCCACGGGCGTGGAACTTGTCGGTGGAGATGCCGATTTCAGCACCCAGACCATACTCGAAGCCATCTGCAAAGCGCGTGCTGGCATTGACCATCACGCTCGATGAATCCACCTCGCGGATGAAGCGCTGGGCGTGGATGTGATCGGTGGTGAGAATCGCCTCGGTGTGCTGGCTCGAATACTTGTTGATGTGCGCAATGGCTTCGTCCAGCCCCTCCACCACCTTGATGCTGATGATGGGGGCGAGGTATTCCTCG
>JBJOKU010000038.1:0-8588 GCA_046045925.1 Pseudomonadota bacterium | reverse complement strand
CTTGGCGATTTTTGGCCAAGTGGAAATCAGGTAGTAATTGACCGCCGGACGGCAAGAGGCGCAGCCGTTGGGGGTTTTCCACTCCATGAACTTGAACACGTCGGCGATGGTGGTGAGCTTGCTCTCACGGATCGCGTCGCGCACGGCTTGGTGGCCGTGGTCGGTGCAGCCGCACATGGCTTTCATCTTCGGCGTGGCGGAGTAGTCACCACCGGCGGTGAACATCAATATCTGCTCAACCAAGCCAGTACACGATCCGCAAGACGCGCTGGCCTTGGTGTGCTTGCGCACCTCGTCGAGCGTGAAGAGGCCCTTTTCCTTGATGGCCTTGCAGATGGTGCCTTTGTTCACACCATTGCAGCCGCAGACCTCGGCCTCGTCGGGCATGGTGGCGGCCTTGCTATGGCCTTCGTGGCCCACGTCGCCAATATTGGATTCGCCGAACATCAGCTTGTCGCGGATGTCGCTGATGCTGCGGCCCTCGCGCAGCAGCTTGAAGTACCAGCTACCGTCCACGGTGTCTCCGTACAGGCAGGCACCCACGAGCTTGTCGTCTTTCAGCACGAGCTTCTTGTACACGCCGCCGAAGGGGTCGCTCATCACGATTTCTTCGGTGCCGTCTCCGCCCATGAAGTCACCGGCAGAGAAGAGGTCGATGCCCGTGACTTTCAGTTTGGTGGAGGTGAGGCTGCCCACATAGCGGCCAATGCCGAACTGCGCCAAATGGTTGGCCGCCACCTTGCCCTGCTCGAACAGCGGAGCCACCAGGCCGTAGGCGATGCCACGGTGCTCGGCGCACTCACCCACCGAGTAGATGCGGGCATCGGTGACGGTTTGCATGGTGTCGTTCACCACGATTCCGCGGTTCACGTGCAGGCGCATCTTTTGCGCCAGTTCGGTGTTGGGACGGATGCCCACAGCCATGACCACCAGATCAGCAGCCACTTCGGTGCCGTCCTTGAATTTGATGGCTTTCACGCGGCCATCGTCGCCGCCCACCAGCTCTTGCGTCTGGGCACCAATCAGGAACTTCAAGCCGCGTTCTTCGAGCGACTTTTGCAGCATCTTGCCTGCCACATCGTCGAGCTGGCGCTCCATCAGCCAGGGGGCCACATGCACCACGCTCACATTCATGCCGCGCAGCATCAGGCCATTGGCCGCTTCCAGGCCCAGAAGGCCGCCGCCAATGACTACGGCGCTCTTGTATTTTGTGCTGGCCTCGATCATCGCGTTGGTGTCGGCAATGTCGCGGTAGGCAATCACGCCTTTCAGGTCCTTGCCCGGCACGGGCAGGATGAACGGGTTGGAGCCGGTGCAGACGAGCAGGCGGTCGTATTCGGCCTCGGTGCCATCTTCGGTGCGCACGATGCGGCGCACGCGGTCCACTTCGGTGACTTTCTTGCCAGCGTGCAAGGTGATGTTGTTTTCTGAGTACCACTCCCACGAGTTGAGAATGATCTCGTCCACGGTTTGCTCTCCTGCCAGCACGGGCGAGAGCAAGATGCGGTTGTAGTTGGGGTGCGGCTCGGCACCAAACACGGTGATGTCATACAGGTCGGGGCTGATCTTGAGCAGCTCTTCGAGCGTGCGCACGCCCGCCATGCCGTTGCCAATCATCACCAGTTTCATCTTTTTCACTTTGCACTCCAGTTGTGTCTTGACACAGATATGCAAGAGCAATGCCAGAAATGCACACATGCAAGTGATTGATCTGGCATGAGGGCTTGGCATCGAAATGGTGCGACGCACCAATATGCAGGCGTCGCGCCCGATTACGGTGCGTACAAGCCCGAGCTTTTCTGAAGAATTGCGCCTCAAATCGGCGCAAACCCATGCACAAAGCTGGCACGTTATTCGCTCATTCGGTGCAAACCAATTTGTGAAAGCACCGCAAGTGAGCAATTTCAAAACCTTCCTCAATTCAGGCCACTGGCCCACGCTTCTGGCCTCGTTTCTTTACTTCGATTTCTGTTTTGCCATTTGGGTGCTCAACGGTGCAATGGCCCCGTTCATCAGCGAGACCTATCAGCTCACGGCCGCACAAAAAGGGTTCATGATTTCCGTGCCGATTCTGGCGGGGGCGCTGATGCGCTTTCCGCTGGGCATCCTGGCGCAATACATTGGCCGCAAGAACGCAGCGATGGTGGAGATGGGCCTCATCGTGCTGGCGCTGGCCTTTGGCTACTTCTTTGTGAGCAGCTATGACAGTGTGCTGGCGATGGGTGTGCTGCTGGGCATTGCGGGTGCGAGTTTTGGCATGGCGCTGAGCCTGGGTTCGGGCTGGTTTCCGCCCAAGTACAAGGGGCTGGCCATGGGGCTGGCCGGTGCGGGCAATTCTGGCACGGTGCTGGCCGTGCTGTTTGCGCCGCCGCTGGCCACCAAGTACGGTTGGCAGACGGTGTATGGCTTGGCTGCACTCACCATGCTCTTGCCCATGCTGGTGATGTGGTTTGCTGCCAAGGAGCCGCCTGACCGCGAACACCAGACCTTCAAACAGCACATTGCCTGCCTGTTCGAGAAAGACGGCTGGGCCTTCAGCCTGATCTATGTGGTCACATTCGGTGGTTTCATCGGTCTGGCCAGCTTCTTGCCGACGTACTTCTATGACCAGTTCAAAGTGACCAAGATCGAAGCGGGTCAGCTCACCATGCTGGCTGCGCTGATGGGTTCAGTCATTCGTGCCGTGGGTGGTTGGGTGTCCGACCGGGTGGGCGGCATCAACACGCTCACGGGCGTGCTGGTGGTGGTGATGGTGACGGTGGTCATCACCGGCACAGCCAGCTCACTCGCAGCCACCACCCTGCTGTTCATGTTCTGCTTTGCGGCACTGGGTGCGGGCAATGGCGCGCTGTTCCAACTGGTGCCACTGCGCTGGCCCACCACCACAGCGGTGGCGGGCTCCATGATTGGCGAGGTGGGCGCTCTGGGCGGTGGCCTCATCCCCAATGCCATGGGCCTGAGCAAGGAGTACACCGGCAGCTACTTCTGGGGGTTTGTGACCTTTGCTGCCGTAGCCGCCATCATGCTGGCGATGCTGCGCGTGATGCAGATCCGCTGGACACGCACCTGGGCCGAAAAAGGTGGCCGGGCGCGTACCCGGTGACAATCGCCGCATGAGCTTTGAAGTCGAGATCGGCTACACCTCGCTGACAGGAAAGCGCAGCCACAACGAGGACTTTGCCGGAGCCATGATGCCCACGCCTGCCGAGGTGCAGCGAGGGTGCATCGCGGCCGTGGCCGATGGCGTGAGCACGGGTGGGCGCGGCCGCGAAGCCGCGATGACCACCGTGACCACGCTGGTGCGCGACTACTTCTGCGTACCCGCCACCTGGGACACCACTGTGGCGCTGGACCGCCTCATCAGTGCCCAGAACAGTTGGCTGGCCTCGCAGAACCGCCGCAAGGAGCACGAAGAGCAGGGCGACGGCCTGACCACGCTCACGGCACTCGTGATGCGAGGCCACAGCTGGACGCTGGCGCATGTGGGCGACACGCGGGCCTACCTGCTGCGCGATGGCGTGCTCACGCAACTGAGCACCGACCATGTGCGCGACAGCGTGCACATGAAGCAGGTGCTCATGCGTGCGCTAGGGGCCGACGAGCGCGTGCTGGTGGACTACAGCCAGGGTGAGTTGCAAACAGGCGATGTCTTCATCCTGCTCACCGACGGCGTACACGGCAGCCTGAAAGACAAGAAGCTGCCGCCACTGATTGCAGGGCTGGCCCCGCAAGCCGCGAGCGAAGCCTTGGCGCAAGCCGCGCTCGATGCGGGCAGTTCCGACAACTGCACTGCCCTGGTTTTGCAAGTCAAAGGGCTGGCCACCGAAGACCTGCACGACTCGCAGCGCCGCTCGCGCCAGTTGCCCGTGCCCAAAGTCATGAAGGTGGGCGATCAGATCGACGGCTATGTGGTGACCGGCGTGGTGGCCAACAACGGCATCAATGTGGTTTATCAGGTGCGTGAGCCGGAGTCGCAAAAACTCTATGCCCTCAAGACGCTGCACGAGCTGCGTGCCAATGATGCCGATGAACGCGCCATGCTGGCGCACGAGGCCTGGCTCTCGCGGCGGCTCACTGAAGTGCAGACAGACCGCGTGGCCAGCTCGCGCATCGCGCCAGAAGCCTGCTTTGTGCGCCTGCACGACACGCCCGAGGCCAGTGCCTTTTATCTGCTGTACGACTGGCACAGCGGCCAGACACTGGAGCAGTTGCTGCAAGCCAACCGGGCAGAGCGCAAGTTCTTCAGCGTGACCGAGGCGGTTCACATCCTCATTCAATCGCTCAAGGCCATTGGCTTGCTGCACCGGCAGGGCGTGATCCACCGCGACATCAAGCCCTCCAACCTGCATCTGGGCGAAGACGGCTGCTGGCGTTTGCTCGACATGGGCGTGGCGCTCACGGGCAAAGAGCCCGAGTCCATGCGCCAGTTGCACGCGGGCACGCCGAGCTACATCAACCCCGAGCAATGGGGCTACCGCCAGCCGGATGACGAGCCGCAAGCGGCTGATGCGCAAAGCGATTTGTTTGCGCTGGGGGTGGTGCTCTACCAGATGCTGGCCGGGCGCCTGCCCTATGGCGATGTGCTGCCCTACCAGGTGGGCCGTTACACCAGCGCCAAGCCGGTGATTCCCCCTTCACGCCTGCGGCCCGAAGTGCCGATCTGGCTCGACCATCTGGTGCTCAAGGCGATTTCGCTGGACAAGAGCCAGCGTTTTGAAACGGCAGAAGAGTTTTTGCTGGCCGTGGAGCGCGGCGCGGCACGGCCACTCACCGCCCCCGCAACCGAGCCATTGATGCGCCGTGACCCAGCCGCGATCTGGAAGCTCGCTTTTGGCGTATCGGTGTTTGTGAACGTGCTGCTGGTGTACTGGTTGCTTTTTTTGCCGCGTTGAGGTGGCAGGCCGCAAGCAACAGAGCGGGCCGTTACTGGCTGATCTTGCGGGCTTCGTCCACCTGGTACTCGAAGTACTTCTGGAAGCTGTACACGATGGAGCTCATCAGGCTGATGGTGCCAAAAAGCAGGCTCACCACGATGGCGAAAATGGTCAGCCAGTTGCTGCGTCCGGAGGAGGCGTCGGCAGGCAGGCCGGGGTTGAAGCGGGCGTTCCACTTTTCGGGCGTCATCAGGGCATAGACGATGGCGTTGAGCGCACAGGCGGCGATGGTGAAGCCGAGGATGGGTACCAGCACCCAGCTCCAGGGATCGTCCAGCCCGTAGAGCTTGATGCGCTGGATGCCGTACAGGCCCACAGCCGTGGGAAACCAGAGCAGCCAGCCCAGCAAGTCGCCCAGGCCAAACAGGTAAAAGCGGTGCAGGCCCATGGGGCCACCGAAGAAAGTGAGCCAAGCGGCCAGGGTCTTGTTTTTCGTCATGGGGCTGGATTATTTCGCAAGCGCTGAGCCCGCTGCTTGCGCTGGGTCATGTGGAGGGGTGGCGGTGCCCTTGCCCAGCGTTTTTTCCATCAGCACGATCTCGCGCCAGGCATCGAACTTCCAGCCTGCACCAGCAATCACGCCCACATGGCTGAACCCGTTGCGCTCGTGCGTGCGAATGGAGGCCCGGTTGGACAACTCGCCAATAACGGCAATCAGTTTGCGCAGACCGGCGCGTTCGCAGCGGGCACACAACTCGGCCAGGAGCGCCGTGCCCAAACCGTGACCCACGCAGTCGTGGGCCAGATAAATCGAGTTCTCTGCCGAAAAACGGTAGGCCGGGCGCGGCTTGAACCAGTTGGCGCTGGCATAGCCTGCCACGCGGGGGCCGGAGCCGTCGTCCACCTCCAGCACCAGATAGAGCAGGCCCTTGGACAGCACCTCGTCGCGCCGGGTGGCCATTTCGGCTTCGGAGGGGGGGTGTCAGCTCGAAGGTGCAGGCACTGGCAAGCACATGGTGGGCGTAGATTTCCGTGATGGCCGGAACATCGGCGCTGGTGCTGTTTCGGATGAGGTGGCGCATGGACGCTATAATGGCAGGCTTTCCAGCGTGTCGCTGGCCGGGTGGCCATAAGCGCGTGTCTCAAACGCTGGGGGAAACATTTCCACCCGAAGGATAAATCATGGTCGTCATTCGACTCGCACGCGGCGGTTCCAAGCATCGTCCGTTTTTCAATATTGTTGTGGCCGACAAGCGCGTTCGCCGCGATGGCAGCTTCATTGAGCGTTTGGGTTTCTACAACCCCAACGCCAAAGAAGGCGTTGAAGGCCTGCGCATTGCGCTTGACCGTCTGGCCTACTGGAAGGGTGTTGGTGCCCAGGCTTCCGACACCGTTGAGCGTCTGGCCAAGCAAGCCGCTGCCAAAGCGGCCTAAGCTCATCCGGGCCGCCAACGCGCGGCCCTTTGACCCCCGTGCAAGCTGCATCCAAGGACTCCGCCGCCGTCGATCTGAAGGCCAGGTTGGAGTCTGCCGATCTCCCCGCTGATGCGGTGGAGGTGGGCAAGGTGACAGGGGCGTGGGGGATCAAAGGCTGGTTCAAGATCCAGCCCCACAGCGCCCAACCGGAGGCGCTTTTTTCTTCAAAGCGCTGGTTCATCCAGCTCAAATTGCCGGGTCCTGCCGAGCGTTTTGCCACGCTGCTGCTGCCCGTGTCGCAGGCCAAAGACCACAGCGATGGCGTGGTGGCCACTTCTTTTGACATCCCCGACCGCAACCATGCCGAGGCCCTCAAGGGTGCGCGCGTTTTCGTGCCACGCTCGTCTTTCCCATCAGCCGGGCAAGACGAGTACTACTGGGTGGACCTGATCGGCCTTGCCGTGGTCAACCGCGAGGGCGTGAACCTGGGTGAAGTCAAAGACCTGCTTTCTACCGGCCCGCAGACCGTGCTGGTGATCGGTTACATAGAGGCTGAAACGGGCAAGGAGCGCGACCGCATGATTCCCTTCGTGGCGGCCTACATCGACAAGGTGGATTTGTCCAATCGCCAGATCAGCGTGGACTGGCAGCCCGATTACTGATCGCGTTGACCCCGCCAGACAGGCCCTCGCTGATGGCCCCTGTTCGCCGCTAACATCGCTCCATGCGCTTTGACGTTGTCACCCTCTTTTCCGAGTTGTTTGCCCCTTTCCTGCAAAGCGGCATCAACCGGCGTGCTTTTGAGCCGCGCAGCCCGCAAGCCGGGCAGGGTGCCCTGGTGGACGTGCGCTTCACCAATCCGCGCGATTTTTCAACCGGCAACTACCGCCGCGTGGATGACCGCCCCTTTGGCGGCGGCCCCGGTATGGTGATGATGGCCGAGCCGCTGGCGCTGGCGCTGGAGCACATCCGGGCCGAGCGGGGCGACGATGCCCCGGTGGTGCTCTTTTCACCCATTGGCGACAAACTCGACCACGCCGCCGTGGAGCGGTGGTCGGCCAGCAACGGAGCCATTCTCGTGTGTGGCCGCTACGAAGGCATCGACCAGCGTTTCATCGACCAGTATGTGACGCACCAGATCAGTCTGGGCGATTTTGTGCTCTCCGGTGGCGAAATTGCCGCGATGGCCCTGCTTGATTCGGTGGCCCGCCTGCAACCTGGTGTGCTCAACGACGAAGGCAGCCATCAGGCCGACAGCTTCAACCCCGCCATTGACGGCCTGCTCGACTGCCCGCACTACACCCGCCCCGAAGAATGGCGCGGGCAGGGCGTGCCGGATGTGCTGCTTTCGGGGCACCACGAGCAGATTGAGCGCTGGCGCCAGCAGCAGCGCCAGGAACTCACCGCCAGACTGCGGCCAGAGCTGTTGCAGGCAGGCCGTGCAAAAAAGCTATAATCCAAGGCTTCGTGTTCCTCTGGCAGCCGCCTGAAGACCGTCCGGCCCTGTGCCAAGTTGCATCAAGGCATTGCGGACGAGACCGACGACCCCCGTGGTCGCAACATCCGATGGCCCCTAGCGTAGCTGCGCATGAACGTTGAAAACAGGTGAAATCATGAATCTCATCCAGACCCTCGAACAAGAGGAAATCGCCCGGCTCGGCAAGAACATCCCCGAGTTCGCCCCCGGCGACACCGTGATCGTCAGCGTCAACGTGGTTGAAGGCAACCGCAAGCGCGTCCAGGCCTACGAAGGCGTGGTGATCGCCAAGCGCAACCGTGGCCTCAATAGCGGCTTCATCGTTCGCAAGATCTCCAACGGCGAAGGCGTTGAGCGTACTTTCCAGCTCTACTCCCCCCTGATTGCCAGCATCGAAGTCAAGCGCCGTGGTGACGTGCGTCGTGCCAAGCTGTACTACCTGCGTCAGCGCAGCGGCAAGAGCGCCCGCATCAAGGAAAAGCTGGTGCACAAGTCTGCCGCGTAAGCTGCTGGCTGGCCCACAAAAAACCGTCTGCATTGCAGGCGGTTTTTTTTCGCCTGATTTTTCCACTTGCACGCGGGCGACAACCCCGGCAAGGCGACGCAAAGCAGCCACTACACTCAACGCATGACTGCCTCCACCTCGCTGTCCAAGCTGCCCAATTTCGACCCGCGCAAGGTGCCAGTGGTGGGCGTGGATGCACATCTGCCTGCCGTGACATCCGCTGCATATCAGGCGGCGGCCCTGCGCGAGCGCTTTTCCAACCCACCTGTGTGGATGCCCGAAGTGCAGTTCGAGCATCGTTTCTCAGACCGCGCCC
>JBJOKU010000037.1:0-8836 GCA_046045925.1 Pseudomonadota bacterium | reverse complement strand
GGTGGACACCCTGAAGGACACGCTGCGCATCTTCTGCGAAATGATCGGCGGTGAAGTCAACCCCAAAACGGGTGTAAAGGAAGGCGGCATCACCGTGAACGCCGCCGCCATGGAAGCAGCCGCCCTCAAGGGCTACGCCACCGCCACGGATTTGGCCGACTACCTCGTGAAGAAGGGCCTGCCCTTCCGCGACGCGCACGAAGTGGTGGCCCATGCCGTCAAAACCGCCATGACCGAAGGGCGCGACCTGAGTGAGTTGAGCCTTGAAACCCTCAAGGGCTTCAACCCCGCCGTGGAGGCCGATGTGTTTGAAGTGCTCAGTCTGCGCGGCTCACTCAATGCCCGCAATACTCTAGGTGGCACGGCCCCGGCCCAGGTGCGTGCGCAGATTGCTCGACACCGACTGCGGCTGGGCTGACTCCAGCGTGCGGTGATCGGCGCACAGACAAACAAAAAGGGGGAGCGACTGCTCCCCCTTTTGTTTTGGTGAAGGCAAAGCTTACTTGATGAGTTTGCCCTGTGAGTTGATCATGGTCAGCTCGACAAAGCGGGAGCCGCTGCTTGCACCGTCGCCGAAGCTCACTTCAAGGCCGCCCAGATCGTAGCGGCGCATGGACTCAATCGCATTGGCAACACTGGCTCGGGTGGGGGACTTGCCTGCGCGACGGATGGCTTCTGCCATGACTTTTGCATTGGCATAGCCTTCCAGACTGATGTGAGTGAATTCGGTTTGACCAGCAGCTGTCATCGCCCGCTGGTACTCGCGTACCAGAGAGATGGTGGAGCTGCGCGGAAAGGGCATGACCTGGCTGATGGCGACCCCGGTTCCGTATTTGTCAAGTGCCCTGAGTCCGGCTGGAGTGGCCAGAACCGACAACGCATAAAGCCGTGTACCCTTGCGCTCTGTATTGACGATTTTGATCACTTCAATGGTGGGTTTTCCGGCCAGACCCAGGATGATGGCTTCCGGATTTGCCTTCAGCATTTCACTTGTGGCCGTGACGGCATTGCTTGCGTTCGTTTCAACCGAAACAACGCTGACGGGTGTCAGGTTGCGTTTTTTGAGCGACTCAGTTGCGGCACTCAAGGCCTCTTTGCCAAAGCTCGCGTTCTGGTGTGCAATTGCAATTCGCTTGATGCCGATCGTGACAAGGTTCTCGACCAGTTTCTCAATTTCGTCTGCGTAGCTGGCCCGCAAGTTGTAAACGCCCTTGAGCTTGCTTCCCCTGACCGTGCTGGAGCCGGTAATGGGCATGAAGACGGGCACGCCAGCTTTTTGCGCCACTGGAATGAGGGCCTCGTTGTTGCCGGTGCCCAACGTGCCGAAAAACGCGAATACTTCGCTCTTGTTGATCAGCTCTTCTGCCAGCTCGACGGTTTTCTTGGGGTCATAGGCATCATCTTTGATGAGCAAATTGATTTTGCGGCCGTTGATTCCGCCCTGTGAGTTGAGGCTGTCAAAAAAAGCCTGCTGCCCCTTGATGAACTCCTTGGAAAGATCAGACAAGGCCCCGCTGAGTGCCGTGGTTTGGCCCAGCGTGATGCTGTCTGCGCTGATGCCGGGATCGGCGGCTTGGGCATTGAAGAGGGGCAGGGCTGCCAGCATCATGGTCATGGCGACCCGGCGTGCGAGGGAGGGGCTGGTTGATCGTTTCATAGGTCTCCTGAGCTGTTCTGGTCAAAGTTGCCGAAATATTTTCAAAGTTCAGCGGCTGGATTTCAAGGCTTCAAATGATTGTAGAGACTAACATTGCCCCGAGATTTTTGGCGAGTCCCGTACAGTTTTTTACAATTTTGGAGACACCATGCCCGTCATCACCTGCATCGAAGACCTGCGCGTTCTGGCCGAAAAGCGCGTTCCCCGCATGTTCTACGACTACGCCGACAGCGGCTCGTGGACGGAGAGCACCTACCGGGCGAACGAGACCGATTTTCAGGGTATCAAGCTGCGCCAGCGCGTGGCGGTGAACATGGAAAACCGCAGCACGGCGGTGAGCATGGTGGGGCGTGAATACAAGATGCCGGTGGCCATAGCCCCGGTGGGCCTGACCGGCATGCAGTGTGCCGACGGCGAGATCAAGGCGGCGCGGGCGGCTGAGCGTTTCGGCATTCCGTTCACGCTGTCCACCATGAGCATCTGCTCGATTGAAGATGTGGCCCAGCACACCACCGCGCCCTTCTGGTTCCAGCTTTACATGATGCGCGACCGCGAGGCCATGTCACGCATGATCGAGCGTGCCCGCGCGGCGCGTTGCAGCGCCTTGGTGCTCACGCTCGATTTGCAGGTGATCGGCCAGCGCCACAAAGATTTGAAAAACGGCCTGTCCGCGCCGCCGCGCCCCACCATCGGTAACATCATCAACCTGATGACCAAGCCGCGCTGGTGTCTGGGCATGGCGGGCACGCGCCGCCACACCTTCCGCAACCTCGTGGGCCATGTGAAGGGCGTGAGCGACATGAAATCGCTCGCAGCCTGGACCAACGAGCAGTTTGACCCGCGCCTGAGCTGGGCCGATGTGGACTGGGTACGCGAACGCTGGGGCGGCAAGCTCATCTTGAAGGGCATCCAGGATGTCGAAGATGCCAAGCTGGCCGCCGAACACGGGGCCGATGCCATTGTGGTGAGCAACCACGGCGGCCGCCAGCTCGACGGGGCCGAATCGAGCATCAAGGCGCTGCCGCCCATCGTGGCCGCCGTGGGTGACAAGCTCGAAGTCTGGATGGATGGCGGCATCCGCAGCGGGCAGGATGTGCTCAAGGCTTGGGCGCTGGGCGCACGCGGCACCATGATTGGCCGTGCCATGGTGTATGGCCTGGGAGCGATGGGTGAGGAGGGCGTGTTCAAGGCCCTGCAAATCATCCACAAGGAGCTGGACATCAGCATGGCGTTTTGCGGGCACACCCACATCCAGAACGTGGATCAGCGCATCCTGATTCCCGGCACCTACCCGGCCTGAAACCGTTTTCGCTTCTGTTGATCCCGGTCAAAGGTAAGGGCAAGGGTTAACCCTAGTATCCACTTCGGAGAACCGCAACCAACGCAACGGAGTATGAATCAATGAAGCGAATGCAATATGTGGTGGCCGCCCTCTTGGCCAGCGGTTCTGTGGGAGCTTGGGCTGCAACAGCACAAGATGAGTCGATGATCAAACTCGCCACGCAGAGCGGGTGCGTCATTTGCCACCCCATCGACACAGGAGCCAAAGGCCCCAATGGGCTGGCTCCGATTGGCCCGGCCTGGCAGGATGTGGCCAAGCGCTACAAGGGTGACAAGGATGCGGCAGCGCGTCTGACCCAGACCGTGCTCAAGGGATCAAACTACTACGAAAGCCACTGGCGAGGCAAGGCTTCTGGCGTGGCCATGCCACCCAACGCGGTGGCGATCAGCGAGCCCGATGCCCGTCAACTGGTGCAGTGGATTCTGAATCTGCCTGTCAAGCCTTGACGGCTTCTGCGAGTGATGGCGGGCGGTCTTTGCCCGCTATGCTCGGGGCGTGAAAGAGGCCCCCAAACTTCGCCGCATTGCCCACCTCGACATGGACGCGTTTTACGCGTCGGTCGAGTTGCTGCGCTATCCGCAGTTGAAGGGCTTGCCTGTGGTGATTGGCGGTGGTCGCCGCCGTGAAGACGACGCGCTGCTGGCCAATCACGCCGATCTGCCCCTGCACGAAATTCCGGTGGCGGCATTTCCGCGCATCGCGGGTTACGAAGGGCGCGGGGTCATCACCACCGCCACTTACGCTGCCCGCCAGTTTGGCGTGGGCTCTGCCATGGGCTTGATGAAGGCGGCCAAGCTCTGCCCCGACGCGGTGTTGCTGCCGGTGGATTTTTCGGAGTACCGCCGCTATTCGCAACTGTTCAAGGCGGTTATTACCGAGATTGCACCGGTGATGGAGAACCGTGGCGTTGACGAGGTGTACATCGATTTCACCGACGTGCCCGGCGGACAGCGCGAGGGCGGGCGGGTGCTGGCGCGGCTGATCCAGAAATCGATCTTCGAGGCCACAGGGTTGACTTGCTCGGTAGGCGTGGCGCCCAACAAGCTGCTCGCCAAGATGGCGAGCGAGTTCAATAAGCCCAATGGCATTTCGGTGGTGATGCCACAAGATGTCGAAACCCAAATCTGGCCACTGCCTTGTCGCAAGATCAACGGTATTGGCCCCAAGGCCGAAGAAAAACTCAAGGCTCAGGGCATTGAGACCATCGGCCAGCTTGCCGCTCACGAACTGCCATGGTTGCAGGAGAACTTTGGCCGCAAATACGGGGCGTGGCTGCACGATGCCAGTTGGGGGCGTGACGAATCGCCCGTGCAGCTCCACAGTGAGCCGGTCTCCATGAGCCGCGAAACCACCTTTGAGCGCGACCTTCATGTGCGAAGTGACCGTGATGAGCTGGGACGGGTGCTGACCGAACTGAGCCAGCAGGTGGCGGCGGATTTGCAGCGCAAGGGTTACCTGGGCAAGACCATCGGCGTGAAGCTGCGCTACCCCGATTTCAAGATTCTCACCCGTGACCTGAGCCTGCCGCAGCCAGTGGACGACTGGAAGGGCATCCGACACGCCGCAGCGCAGGCGGCAGGGCGCGCGCCCTGGAATGAGCGGGGCCGCCAGCGCATTCGTCTGCTGGGCGTGAGGGTGGGTGGATTGGTCAAAAAAGGGGACGAGGCTACCCGGTTGGATGCCGCATCAGCAGCCCCATCCGGTGGCCCGGGCGAGGAAGGAATGCCTGATTTGTTTGACGGGGTATAATCTTCGGCTTTGCTGACATCATCCTCAGACACTTAGGACATTCATCATGGCATCAGCCAAACCCAAGAAAAAGAACCCCCGCCTCGCGTCGGGTCGCAAACGCGCACGTCAAGACGTGAAGATCAACGCCGCGAACAGCTCGCTGCGCTCCAAATACCGCACCGCCGTGAAGAACGTCGAAAAGGCTGTGGCCGCTGGTGACAGCACCAAAGCCGCCGAGCTCTTCGCCAAGATGCAAACCGTGGTGGACACCGTGTCCGACAAGGGCATCTTCCACAAGAACAAGGCCGCTCGCGACAAGAGCCGCCTGTCTGCCAAGGTCAAAACCCTGGCACAAGCCGCCAAGTAATTGGCAAACCCGCGTTGTGGATCAGCCCGCAACGCCAGCCCGGGCAGGGTATTGAAAAATCCCCTGCCTGCCGTTTGAACCGGGTGCGCTGTCAGCAAAGCAAAAGAGCCGCAAATGCGGCTCTTTTTGTTTTATGGCTTTGCGCTGGTATCAGCCTTCGTTCTGCTCCAGGAAGCGCTGCGCATCCAGCGCAGCCATGCAGCCCGTGCCGGCGCTGGTGATGGCCTGGCGGTACACGTGGTCTTGCACGTCGCCCGCCGCAAACACGCCGGGCACGCTGGTCATGGTGGCAAAGCCCTCGTTGCCCATGCGCGTGACGATGTAGCCGTCTTTCATGGTGAGCTGGCCGGTGAAGATGTCGGTGTTGGGGCTGTGGCCGATGGCAATGAAGCAGCCCGACAGCGCCACGTCTTCGGTGCTTCCGTCTTGCGTGCTCTTTAGGCGCACGCCGGTCACGCCGGTCTGGTCGCCCAGCACTTCGTCGAGGGTGCGGAAGGTTTTCAGTTCGATCTTGCCTTCCTTGACTTTGTCCATCACCTTGTCCACGAGGATGGGTTCGGCCTTGAACTTGTCGCGGCGGTGGATGAGATACACCTTTTTCGCGATGTTCGAGAGGTACAGGGCTTCCTCCACCGCAGTGTTGCCGCCACCGACCACACAGCAGACCTGGTCGCGGTAGAAAAAGCCGTCGCAGGTGGCGCAGGCGCTCACGCCACGGCCCATGAAGGCTTCTTCGGAGGGCAGGCCAAGGTAGCGGGCCGAAGCGCCGGTGGCGATGATGAGCGTGTCACAGGTGTACTGGCCGCTGTCGCCAGTGAGGGTGAAGGGGCGCTTGGAAAGGTCAACCGCGTTGATGTGATCGAAGATGATCTCGGTCTTGAAGCGCTCGGCGTGCTCCAGAAAGCGCTGCATCAACTCAGGGCCTTGCACGCCATGCACGTCGGCGGGCCAGTTGTCCACTTCGGTGGTGGTCATGAGCTGGCCACCTTGGGCCATGCCGGTGACGAGTACGGGGTTGAGGTTGGCGCGGGCTGCGTAAACGGCGGCGGTATAACCGGCAGGGCCGGAACCAAGAATGAGGACTTTGGCGTGTTTCATAAAACGCGAATGCAAACGGGGCTGAGGATTGACGAAATTGAGACGATTGACATAGTATCGCAGACCAAGCAGGGCCAGTATGACGGGTGCCATGCAAGACAAACGACAAGAGACCGGAAAACGATATGGTGATGCTCACGAATCTCGATTTGATCCGCAGGGTACCCCTGTTTTCCATGTTGATCCCGGAGCACGCCCAGATGGTGGCGGATACGGTGGTCAAACGCCGCTTCAAGCGCGGAGAAATTCTGGTGGAGCAGGGCAAACGCTCCAACAACCTCTATATCCTGCTCACAGGCCGTGCCCGCGTGTTGAGCAGCGACAGCAAGGGCCGCGAGGTGATCCTCGCCACCCTGTACCCCGGCGACCACCTTGGTGAGATGAGTCTGATTGACAACGAAGCGCACTCTGCCTCGGTGCGTGCAGAGGTTCAAACCGATGTGTTGATGCTCGATCGCAACCAATTCGCGCGTTTGTTGCCTGAAAACACCTCCATGGCCTACGCCGTGATGCGGGGCTTGGTGCAACGCCTGCGTCACGCCGACCGCAAGATCGAATCGCTTGCGTTGATGGACGTGTATGGTCGTGTGGCCAGGGCCTTGCTGGAGCAGGCCGACACGATGGCCACAGGCGAAAAAGTCATCCGGGAAAAGATTTCGCGACAGGATATTGCCAAAATGGTGGGGGCTTCGCGCGAAATGGTCAGCCGCGTGATGAAAGACCTGGAAGAGCAGGGTTTCGTTGAAACGCGTGAAGATGGTTCCATGCTGGTGCGTGACCGGCTCAGCACTCTTGGATAATCAACGCGGCAGATTTGCTTCAAGCCGCGCATGACCTACTCACTCGACACACTCAACGACAAAACCGGTAACAAATCAGGGGCAGAGCCTGGCGGCACGTTCCGGCATGAGGCCCTGTTGCTGGCCATGTTTGCCCTGCTGGCATTCGTGCTGCTGGCCATGCTCAGCTACAACCGGTTAGACCCGGCATGGTCCACATCGGGGCAAGGGTCTGGCGTTCGCAATCTTGGCGGCAAGTTGGGGGCTTATCTGGCCGACTTGGGGCTTTTTCTTTTTGGCATCTCGGTTTGGTGGCTTGTCTTTTTGGGGCTCAAGTCATGGCTGAGCCATTTGCGCCGCTGGCTGGCTGCTGGTGAGCAATCTGGGGCTGAAACCGCCACGGGCTTTGCCCAAAAGCTGCGCTTCCCGGCGGGCTTGTTGTCCCTGATGCTGGGCAGTGCCGGGTTGGAGTGGTCCCGTTTGTACTCGCTGGAGGCACGACTTCCCGGATACGCTGGAGGTTTGCTCGGCTACTACCTCGGTGATACGGGGGCGCGGTATCTGGGAGCCACCGGGTACGCCCTGTTGTCCATCGCCCTGCTGCTGGTGGGTATGGCCATGAGTTTTGGTTTCTCTTGGGCATCTGTCTCCGAGCGCCTCGGGGCGTGGGTCATGGGGCGCATCCATGCCTATCAGGCCAAAAAAGAAGTCGAAGCCGACATGGCCTTTGGCGAACGTGCAGCGCAGGTGCGTGCCCAGGAGGTGCAGGTGCAGCGCGAGGATGTGCAGGAGCATCACCCCGAGCCGGTGTTCATTGAGCCGGTGGTGGTGGATGTGCCCAAGAGCGAGCGCGTGGCCAAGGAGCGCCAAAAGCCCCTGTTTGCCGACATGCTCGACTCCAAGCTGCCGCAGGTCGATTTGCTCGATGCCGTCGATGGCCGCAGCAAGCAGGAGACGGTGTCTGCCGAAACGCTGGAAATGACCAGTCGTCTGATCGAGAAAAAGCTCTCCGACTTTGGCGTGAAAGTGCGCGTGGTCGCCGCAGCGCCCGGCCCGGTGATCACCCGCTACGAGATCGAGCCCGACGTGGGCGTGAAGGGCTCTCAGATCGTCAACCTCGCACGCGATCTGGCGCGTTCGCTCTCGCTGGTGTCGGTGCGCGTGGTCGAGACGATTCCCGGCAAAAACCTGATGGCGCTCGAATTGCCCAACGCCAAGCGCCAGACCATCAAACTGTCTGAAATTCTCGGCTCGCAGGTGTACAACGATGCCAAGTCCATGCTCACCATGGGGCTGGGCAAGGACATCATTGGCAACCCGGTGGTGGCTGACTTGGCCAAGATGCCGCACTGCCTCGTGGCGGGTACGACGGGCTCGGGCAAATCGGTGGGCATCAACGCGATGATTCTGAGCCTGCTCTACAAGGCCGAAGCGCGCGACGTGCGCTTGCTGTTGATCGACCCCAAGATGCTGGAGATGAGCGTTTACGAGGGTATTCCGCACCTGCTGGCACCGGTGGTGACCGACATGCGGCAGGCGGCGCACGGCCTCAACTGGTGTGTGGCCGAGATGGAGCGCCGCTACAAGCTCTTGAGCAAGCTGGGTGTGCGCAACCTTGCTGGCTATAACAACAAGATCGACGAAGCCAAGGCCCGCGAAGAGTTCATCTACAACCCCTTCAGCCTCACGCCCGAGAGCCCGGAGCCCCTGGAGCGCCTGCCGCACATCGTGGTGGTGATCGACGAGCTGGCCGACCTGATGATGGTGGTGGGCAAGAAGATCGAAGAACTGATTGCACGCCTCGCGCAAAAGGCGCGTGCGGCGGGTATCCACCTCATCCTCGCCACCCAGCGCCCCAGCGT
>JBJOKU010000036.1:0-8864 GCA_046045925.1 Pseudomonadota bacterium | reverse complement strand
CACGTCCAGTTCTTCGAGTCCCTGATGAACCGCGTGGACGATGCCGCAGATCAGCAGGCCGTCATCCATGGTGCGCGCATGATCTACAAGCTCTACGGCGACATCTTCCGCGCCCTGCCCGGTGCCAGCGAAGTGCGTACAGCGGGGGTGTTCGCATGAGCCGCCCCATGCCCCAGCGTTACCGCGCCATCCTCACCGGAGCCACTGGCGGAATGGGCGAAGCCATGGCGCAAGCCCTGCTGCCCCATTGCGACCAGTTGCTGCTGACCGGGCGGCACAGCACGGCCCTGCAACAACTTCAGCAAAAGCTCGACCCCCAGCGCGTCCGCATCGCCGCACTCGATCTGGCCTCGGCGCAAGCTCCGGCCACGCTGGCCACACTCGGGCTGAAAATGGGCGGAGCGAATCTGGTGATCCACAACGCCGGCGTTTCCAACTTCTGCGCGGTTGAAAAACAGTCTGCGGACGACATTGAGCAATTGCTGCGCATCAACCTGCTGGCGCCGATGCTGTGCACCCAGGCCCTGCTGCCCCAGCTCAAGGCCCAGCCTGCGGCGTGCGTCGTCAATGTGGGCTCCATCTTTGGCTACATCGGTTTTCCAGGCAATACGGCCTACTGCGCCAGCAAATTCGGCCTGCGCGGTTACACCCAGGCCCTGCGCCGGGAGCTCTCCGACTCAACGGTCATCGTCAAGTATTTCGCCCCTCGCGCCACGCGCACCGCGCTCAACAGCAACCGGGTGGTGGCCCTGAACCAGCGCCTGGGCAACAAGGAAGACCTGCCCGCACACGTGGCGGCGCAATTGCTTGAATTCCTCGGCCACGACGGCTTTGAAAAAAAACTCGGATGGCCGGAGCGGTTCTTCACCGTGCTCAACCAGGTGTTGCCGGGCATCCCGGACAAGGCCATTGGCCGTCAGTTGCCCATCATTCGCGAATTCCTGTCCTGAATCATCAACCCTCCAAATAAGGAATCATCATGAAAAAAATCCGGGTCCTGATCACGTCCCTCGTCACCGCCCTGAGCCTGGGCACCGCATGCGCAGGCGTCGAAGAAGATGTCGCGGGCTTGCAACGTGAGTGGGAGCGCATTTCCTACCAAGCCCCCGCCTCCGACAAGGAAAAAAATCTGGAGCGGCTGGTCGGGCAGGCCGACAAAGTGGTCGCCCAGAATCCGGGCAAGGCCGAAGCCCTGATCTGGCACGCGATTGTGGAAGCCAGCTACGCCGGTGCCAAAGGGGGTTTGGGCGCACTCGGTCACGTCAAGAACGCCAAAGCCCATCTGGAAAGCGCCCTGCAAATCAACCCCAACGCACTGGATGGCTCGGCATACACCAGCCTGGGCTCGCTTTATTACCAGGTGCCTGGCTGGCCCATTGGCTTCGGCGACGACAAGAAGGCGGTTGAATTTCTCAAGAAGGGCTTGAGCATCAACCCCGACGGCATCGACCCCAACTATTTCTACGGCGATTTCCTGTTCCGCTCTGGCGACTATGCCGCCGCTGAACAAGCCTTGCGCAAGGCCTTGCAGGCTCCGGCGCGTGCGGGTCGCAAGGTGGCGGACGACGGTCGCCGCCGTGAAGTCCAGGCCTTGCTGGACAAGATCGCAGACAAGCGAAAATAAGCCCTGTGCATATCCTGCTGGTTGAAGACGATCCCTTGCTGGCATCAGGCCTGGTTACGGCGCTGAAGTCGGCCCATCATCTGCCCGAACATGTGGCCGACGGCGAAGCCGCTATCCTCGCGCTACAGCCGGGCCACGGTTTTGATCTGGTGGTACTCGACCTCGGACTGCCCAGGCTCGACGGCATGCAGGTGCTTGAGCGCCTGCGCAAGCGCGGAGACAAGTTGCCTGTCCTGATCCTGTCCGCCCGGGATGCCACCCGGGACCGCATCCAGGGGCTTGATCTGGGTGCCGACGACTACCTGACCAAGCCCTTCGAGTTGGGCGAGCTCATGGCCCGCATTCGCGTGCTGGAGCGCCGTCTCGGGGGCAGCAGCAGCAACGTGATTCAACTGGGTGATCTCAGTCTCGATCTGGCCCGGTTTGCCGTGCAATGGAAAGGCCAGGCAGTCGAATTGCAGCGCCGGGAGTTCATGCTGCTGCGCCAATTGGCAGAACACCCCGACCAGGTGCTGAGCCGCGCCCGCATTGAAGAGTCGCTCTACGGCTGGAATGAAGGGGTGGAGAGCAACGCCATTGACGTGTTCGTGCACAGCCTGCGCAAGAAAATCAGCCCGGACATCATCAAGACCATCCGGGGTGTCGGATACCGGATTGGCCAGACCTTCGGCAAGGCCGCATGAAACCACACTCCATTCGCCACAAACTCGTTCTGTCCATGGTGGCTTCCATGCTGCTGACGTTGGGCGGCATGGGCATCTGGGCGCTCGCCGTTACGCACCACGAGGCAGAGGAAATTTTCAGCGCCCGGCTAGCCACATCGGCACGGGTGCTTGAGGCGCTGGTGGCGCGCCAGGTTGAAAAAGCCACACTCGAGAAGCCGCTCATCATCGACTTGCCTCATGAACTGGAGCAGTCCAGCAGCGACAAGCCCCAGACGTTCGGGCATTCATACGAGAGCAAGATCGCCTTCCAGATCTGGCACATTGCAGGCCCGCTGCTTGCCCACTCTGCAACCGCACCGGCGCAACGGCTGGGCCCCTTGGTGGCCGGGTTTCACGAACACCGGGCCGATGGGATCACCTGGCAAGTTTTTGCATTGCAGTCCGGACAAGTCTGGATACTGGTGGCCGAGAAAGAGGAAATCCGCACCGAGATGACCGAGGACCTGGCCAAGTCCATTTTCAATCCGCTGATGATTGGTGCCCTTATTCTGCTGGTGGTTGCACAGCTCGTGGCCTGGTTCAGCCTCAGGCCACTGGGCACCCTGGCACGCGCCCTGGCTGAACGCGATGCCCGCACGCTAAGCCCTGTGAGCCTGGAAAATCCCCCAAAAGAACTCGCACCTGTCGTCGACGAAATCAATCAATTGCTGGCGCGTGTGCGCGAGTCGGTCGAACGCGAACAAGGCTTCATTGATGCAGCGGCCCATGAGCTGCGCACCCCTATTGCCGCCATCCAGTTGCACCTGCAAAATGCCCTCAATTGCACTGATGCCACGTCCCAGCAGTCTTCCATGGAGCAGGCATTGTCTGGTGTGCGCCGGGCGGCCCAAATGGCAGAACAACTGCTTGTGTTCAGCCGGGTCACCGCCCAGTCCAACCCGGAGCCAATGACTCCACTGAATTTGCGCAGCCTTTGCATCGAAGCCATCAGCCTGCACGAACCGCTTCTGAGCCAGAAGGGTCAATCCATCGGACTGGATGCGCACTCAGATGTATGGGTAATGGGCCAATACCGACCATTGCTTCGCACGCTCCAGAACCTGATCGACAACGCATCCAAGTACGGATCGCCCACGACTGACATTACCATCAAGCTTGAACAGACAGGCCACAGCGCCCATCTGGAAGTCGCCAATACGGGAACTCTTATCAACCCGGCGGACAAGCTCAGGCTGTTTGAACCCTATTTCCGGGTGTTGGGCAGTGGCCAGGAAGGCAGCGGCCTGGGGCTGGCCATCGTGCGCGAAATCATCCGTCAGCACTGCGGAAGCATCAACGTCAGCGACCTGGCAGACGGACAGGGAACCGTTTTTGCCATCGACTTGCCGCTTTCAGACACGCCTCCCGAACCCCGGAAATGAAAAATGCGCCTCAGGGGCGCATTCAGGCTGGCGGAAACGGAGGGATTCGAACCCTCGATGAGGCTCTACACCCCATACTCCCTTAGCAGGGGAGCACCTTCGGCCACTCGGTCACGTTTCCAGCACAAGGCCCGCATTATGCCCGATTTCAGAGAGGGATCGGGCAGCGGGCATGTGATTTTCAGGCAGCAGGTTGATCCAAGTCGAAGGCCTTGTGCAGGGCGCGCACGGCCAATTCCATGTACTTCTCGTCGATGACGACAGAAGTCTTGATCTCGGAGGTGGAGATCATCTGGATGTTGATGCCCTCTTCGCTCAGCGAGCGGAACATCTTGCTGGCAATGCCCACGTGGCTGCGCATGCCGATGCCAACGATGGAGACCTTGCAGATCTTGGTGTCGCCCACCACGTCGCTCGCACCCAGATGACCCTGCACGGAACCCTTGAGGATGTCCACGGCCTTGGCATAGTCGTTGCGGTGCACGGTGAAGGAGAAGTCGGTTTTGCCATCCTTGGAGATGTTCTGGATGATCATGTCCACTTCGACGTTGGCGTTGGCCACGGCACCGAGGATTTGGTAGGCAATTCCGGGCTTGTCGGGCACGCCGATCACGGAAATTTTGGCTTCGTCGCGGTTGAAGGCAATGCCGCTCACAATGGCTTGTTCCATTTGTTCATCTTCCTCAAAAGTAATCAACGTTCCGGATTTGGCTTCTTCAGCCAGATCAATGTCCCAGGGCGTGAAGCTGGAGAGCACGCGCAGCGGCACCTTGTATTTGCCTGCAAACTCGACCGAGCGGATTTGCAGCACCTTGGAGCCCATGGAGGCCATTTCCAGCATCTCCTCAAAGCTCACGGTGTGCAGGCGGCGCGCCTCGGGCACGACGCGGGGATCGGTGGTGTACACGCCGTCCACGTCGGTGTAGATCAGGCATTCGTCGGCCTTGAGCGCAGCGGCCACAGCCACGGCAGAGGTGTCAGAGCCGCCACGCCCCAGGGTGGTGATGTGACCGTTGTCGTCAATGCCCTGGAAGCCGGTGATGATGACCACCTTGCCTGCGTTGAGGTCGGCCTTGACGCGCTTGTCGTCAATGCTCTCAATGCGGGCCTTGGTGTAGGCATCGTTGGTGCGGATGGGCACTTGCCAACCGGCGTAGCTGATGGACTCCATGCCCTCGGCTTGCAGCGCAATGGCCAGCATGGCCGAAGAGGCCTGCTCGCCGGTGGCGGCCAGCATGTCGAGCTCGCGGTTGGTGGCGGCGGTGGCCTTGGCGGGGGACAGCTCTTTGGCCAGCCCCAGCAGGCGGTTGGTCTCGCCGCTCATGGCGCTGGGAACCACCACCATTTGATGACCCGCGCGCGCCCATTTGGCCACGCGCTTGGCGACATTGCGGATGCGCTCGGTGGAGCCCATCGATGTGCCGCCGTATTTGTGAACGATCAGTGCCATATCTTCTGTGTTGTCAAAAGTTGAAAAATCCGGGCAAAACCGTGCGATTTTATCAGCCCAACTGACGCGCTCTTGACCTTGCCCAATCACAGATGGCGAGCGATCCTCTCAAGCTGTCAGACCTGCAACCGCCAAACCAGCACAGCGCCATCGCGCACCACGAAACCAGCGCCCACCTTCAGGTGCAGGCGATGGCCCCGTGTGGTGCAAGCAGCAATCTGGCTCAGCAACTCGTCCAACTGTGCTGTGCTGGCACGCGCTGAGTCGCCATGCGTGCTTGCCAACCAGTGACGCAGCGCGTTGGCCTGCCGGGAGCGTGAGAGTGTTTGCAGGCTCTGGATGCGCGGCGGCTTGCCCACAGTTTGCAGGTCCAATTCAGCCCATTCATTCATCAGTTCTTGCGCTTGCGCAGCGTGGCGGGCCGAACGGGCAAAGGTGTCGCGACTCTGGGGAAATGCGTCCAGCAACGCGGGCAGCAACTGTTGACGGATGCGGTTGCGGGTGTAGCGCAGATCGGCATTGCTCGGGTCTTCCACCCACGCGAGGCCCTCCTCGCGCAGCCATTGGCGGATGTCCGGCCCCGCCACGCCAAGCAAGGGGCGGTGAAAACGCACGCCCTGGCGCTCAAAGCTTGAAGGCATGCTCGCCAGCCCGGCCAAACCTGCGCCCCGGCTGAGTGCGAGCAACAGGGTTTCGATCTGATCATCGGCGTGCTGGGCCAGGGCCACATCGGCCAGGGCGGGGGTTTGAACGCACAACCCGGCCAAAGCGGCGTAGCGGGCCTTTCGTGCCGCATCTTCCGGGCTGTCACCGGCTGCCGCATGAGCCTGCACCCGCGCCACACGCAGCGGCACGTTCAGTTGGGTGCAGAGGTTTTGGCATTGCGCCTCGAAATCGGCCGCAGCAGCCTGCAAACCGTGATTCACGTGCAGAGCGACCACCTGACCCGCCCAGCGGCGGGTGCAGGCAAGCAGCAAAGCGGTTGAATCCGCGCCGCCGCTCAAGGCCACACCGAGCGTCTGGCCTGGGGTCAAAGAAAACGGCCACGCGGCGATGGCCTGCGTGACCGCGGATTTGGACATGTCGAAAAGAATCTCAGGCCTTGGCTTCGGCCTTGGTGTCGGTGAAACGGCCATAGCTTTGCAGGCGCTCATAGCGTTTGTCCAGCAGCTCTTTCACTTTCAAGTCGGCCACTTGGCGGTAGGCATCGCCCAGCGCACGCTTGAGGAAGGACGCCATTTGCTTGTGGTCGCGGTGAGCGCCACCGACGGGCTCGCTCACGATCTTGTCCACGAGGCCCAGGCCCTTGAGGCGGTGCGCCGTGATGCCCAGTGCTTCTGCCGCTTCGGAAGCGCGGTCGCTGGTTTTCCAGAGAATGGAGGCACAACCCTCGGGGCTGATGACGGAGTACACCGAGTACTGGAGCATCAGCACCTGGTCGGCCACCGAAATGGCCAATGCACCGCCGGAGCCGCCCTCGCCGATGATGGTGGTGATGATGGGCACTTCGAGTTGCGCCATTTCAAAAATGTTGCGGCCAATGGCCTCGGACTGGCCGCGTTCTTCGGCGTCGATGCCGGGGTAGGCACCGGGCGTGTCCACGAAGGTGAACACGGGCAGCTTGAACTTTTCGGCCAGCTTCATCAGGCGCAGGGCTTTGCGATAGCCCTCGGGCTTGGTCATGCCAAAGTTGCGTGCGGCTCGCTCCTTGGTGTCGCGGCCTTTTTGCTGACCCAGCACCATGCAGGGGGTGCCATTGAAGCGGGCCAAACCACCCACGATGGAGAGGTCGTCGGCAAAGTGGCGGTCACCATGGAGCTCGTAGAAATCGGTGAAGATTTCGTTCACGTAGTCCATCGTGTACGGACGCTCGGCATGGCGGGCGATCTTGGTGATCTGCCAGGCATTGAGGTCGCTGTAGATGTCCTTGGTGAGTTGCAGGCTCTTCTTGGAGAGCTGGTCGATCTCTTCGGAGATATCGACGGCGCTTTCGGTTTGCACGTAGCGCAGTTCTTCGATCTTGTTTTCGAGTTCGGCAATCGGTTGCTCGAAATCCAAAAATACGCGTTTAGCCAATTTTCACTCCTACGAGAGAGGCCACATTATCGCCGCAACTCGGCCTGCTTCAAGCGACTAGACGCAGCGCTCAATATTCCACCGGAACCGGGTCAAGCGAACGCCAGATGTACCAGGTGGCCACGCTGCGAAACGGTGCCCAGGCCTCGGCCACTTCGCGGGCATCGCTGCGGCTCACCGGTTCGCCCGAAAAATAGTTCTGGCTGATGCCGTTGATCAGACCCACATCGTCCAGCGGCAGCACATTCGGTCGCATGAGATGGAAGATGAGGAACATCTCGGCCGTCCAGCGGCCAATGCCGCGAATGGCCACCAGTTCGGCAATGATGGCCTCGTCGTCCATCCCTTCCCATTTCTTCACATGCACTGTGCCGTTGTCGAAGTGCAGGGCCAAGTCCACCAGATACTCGACCTTGCGGGCGGACAAACCGGCGGCCCGCATGTCGTCCACCTTGAGCTTGAGCACATTGGCGGGCGTGAGCTTGCGGGGCAACTGGATGAATCGGTCCCATACCGACTGTGCGGCCTTCACGCTGATCTGCTGGCCCACGATGGAACGCGCCAGTGTGGTGAAGGCATCGCCGCGCGATTGCAGGCAGGCATCGCCGCACTGGGGGATGATCCGCTTCATCACCCGGTCTTTCTTGGTCAGGTGAGCGCAGGCCTCCTGCCAATAGTCAGGAGTGACGCCGGGTGCGACGGCAGCCTTGCGTGGCATCAGGCACGCTCCCAGCTGGTGCCCGTGGGCGAATCCTTGAGCACGATGCCCTGCTCCAGCAGGGTCTTGCGGATGCGGTCGGCCTCGGCGTAGTTCTTGGCGGCCTTGGCGGCAGCGCGGGCTTCGATCTGGGCAGCAATGGCCGCTTCGTCCAAGCCCCCAACAGCACCTGCCTGCAAAAAGGTTTTGGGGTCGCCTTGCAGCAAACCAATGGTGCCGGCCAGTGCTTTCATCAAACCCGCCAGCTCGGCGGACTTGCTGCGGTTGACTTCACCCGCCAACTCGAACAGCACGGCCACGGCTTCGGGCGTGCCGAAGTCTTCGTCCATGGCGGCCTTGAAGCGGGCGGCATAGGGGTTGGCCCAGTCGAGGCTGACTTGCGCAGGTACCACGGCATCGAGCGCGGTGTACAGGCGCTTCAGGGCAGCGCGGGCATCGGCCAAGTGAACGTCGCTGTAGTTCAGCGGGCTGCGGTAATGCGTGCGCACGATGAAGTAGCGGATGGTTTCGGCATCGAACTTTTTCAGCACATCGCGGATGGTGAAAAAGTTGCCCAGCGACTTGGACATCTTCTCGTTGTCCACATTAACGAAGCCGTTGTGCATCCAGTAGTTGGCCAGAGCCACGCCGTTGGCCCCTTCGCTCTGTGCAATTTCGTTTTCGTGGTGCGGGAACTGCAAGTCCGCGCCACCGCCGTGGATGTCGAAAGTATCGCCCAGCAAGGCGCAAGACATGGCCGAGCACTCGATGTGCCAGCCGGGGCGGCCCTCGCCCCAGGGGCTGCCCCACTTGGCATCGGCGGGTTCGCCGGGCTTGGCGCTCTTCCAGAGCACAAAGTCGAGCGGATCGCCCTTGCCGTCTTGCACGGCCACGCGTTCACCGGCGTTCAATTCGTCGAGCGACTTGCCTG
>JBJOKU010000035.1:0-8908 GCA_046045925.1 Pseudomonadota bacterium | reverse complement strand
GGTCACGTGAACTTCAACACCATTCCCTGGGTGATTTACACCAACCCCGAAATCGCCTGGGTGGGGCAAACCGAGCAGCAGCTCAAAGCATCCGGTCGCGCCTACAAGTCGGGTCAATTCCCCTTCCTGGCCAATGGCCGCGCTCGCGCATTGGGTGACACCACCGGTTTCGTGAAAATGTTGGCCGACGCCACCACCGACGAAATCCTGGGCGTTCACATCATTGGCCCACAGGCTTCCGAGTTGATCGCAGAGTGCGTGATGGCCATGGAGTTCAAAGCCAGCAGCGAAGACATCGCCCGCATCTGCCACGCCCACCCGTCCCTGAGCGAATCCACCAAAGAAGCCGCTCTGGCCGTGGACAAGCGTACGCTGAATTTCTGATTCCGCGAGCCGGATGACGAGAGTTCACGAGGCCTATGAGGTCGAACTGAAGCAGCGGGGTTACACCAGTGACCCCGCCCAGCTTCGGGCCGTGGATGCACTGGAGCGCTGCGCCACCGAGTGGGAGGCGTACAAGGACAAGCGCTCCAATTCCCTGAAGAAATTCTTCAACCGCCCGGACATCCCGCGTGGGGTGTACATGCACGGCGGGGTGGGGCGCGGAAAGTCCTTCCTGATGGACTGTTTTTTCAACGCCGTGCCCATCAAGCGCAAGGTGCGCTTGCACTTTCACGAGTTCATGCGAGAAGTGCACCGTGAACTTGCTGAACTCAAAGACATCGCTGATCCGCTCGAAGTGCTGGGCAAACGCATTTCCGAGCGCTACAAGCTGCTGTGTTTTGACGAGTTCCATGTCGCGTTCATCACCGACGCGATGATTTTGTATCGCCTGCTGGACTCCTTGTTCCGCAACGGCGTGGGGTTTGTTACCACCAGTAATTTCCATCCGGACGAGTTGTACCCCAACGGCTTGCACCGAGACCGTATCCTGCCCGCCATTGAGCTGCTGAAGTCCAAGCTGGAAGTGCTCAACGTGGACAATGGCACTGACTATCGCCGCCGCACGCTGGAAAAGGTGGAGCTGTATCACACCCCTTTGGGAGATGCCGCCGATCAAGCCCTCAACGATGCCTTCAACCAGTTGGCCGAGGCCCACGACGAAGACCCGGTGCTGCACATTGAGGCGCGCGAAATCCGTGCCGTGCGCAAGGCCGGTGGCGTGGTGTGGTTCGACTTCCGCACTCTGTGTGGCGGCCCGCGCAGCCAGAACGATTACCTCGAAATCGCCACTCAGTTCCACACCTTGCTGCTGTCCAATGTGCCCGCGATGAGCGTCCGCATGGCTTCAGAAGCAAGGCGATTTACATGGTTGATCGACGTGCTCTACGACCGCCGAGTCAAGCTCATCATGTCTGCCCAGGTGGAGCCCGAGGGCCTGTACACCGAAGGGCCCTTGGCGCATGAATTCCCCCGCACCGTTTCCCGCCTCAACGAGATGCAGTCGGCCGAATTCCTCGCGCTGGAGCGGCGGATGGTGGATACTCGACTGACATGAACGCCAACCGAACTTTCATCCTGAGTCTCTGTATTCTTTTCGCATCGGCAAGCGCCGTTGCACAAAGTGCCGACATCAACGAGAAGCAGCGGCTCTCGCAAGAAAAGGAAGCCATTGAGCAGAGGTATCAGCAAGCCGAGGCGGAATGCAAACGGCGATTTGTCGTGACTAGTTGCATCAAGGATGCCAGCAGGCAGCGCACCCAGGAGCTGGATCCCATCCGCAAGCGTGAGCTGGCTATGCGTGAGCAAGAGCGCCGTGAGCAAAGCGATGCGCAACTTCGCAAGCTTGAACGCCGCAGGGCAGAGGCTGAACGCCGGCAATCGAATACATCCACAGTGCAAGTGGCTCCATCAAAGCCACCCTCCATCAGCTTGACGCAGCGTCAAGACCACGAAATGCGGCATGCAGAAAAAATGAAAAGTGCCGAAAACCATCGACTGAAAGTGGAGCAGGCTGCCAAGGAGAGGCGCAAACCCGCTGCTGCTGGTTTGCCGATTCCAGCCTCCAGTGCCGCCCGTTGAGTGGCCTGTCTCAGTTCTTTTTGTTCTCGCTCATCAATTCAGCCAAGGACTTTGGCTTGGGCTTGACGACTTTGTCGAGTTCCTCAACCTTGACGATCACAATGGACAAGTTGTCGCCACCCCCGCGTGCACGATCCCTTGCCTTGGAGATCAGGAACTCGGAAGCCTCGCGCGGAGAGAGCGCAGAAAGCACGGCACCAATTTCTGCATTGGTGAAGTAATGCCAGACACCATCTGAGCAGGCAATCAAGCAGTCGCCAGGTTTGACCTTGGGCCCGATGTAAATGGTTGCGGGGGGGTCGTCCTCGGTGCCCAGGCAATGCATCAGGATGTTGGACTGGGGGTGGGAGTTGGCCTGCTCTTCAGTAAGTTCACCCTTGTCTACCAAGGTTTGCACGTAGGAGTGATCCATTGTGCGGCGCACGAACTGATTGCTGTGGTACTGGTAAACACGGGAATCGCCTACATGCACCCAGAAGCTTTCCCCTTCAGGCGTGATGAGGAATGCGGCAATGGTGCTGTGTGGCTCCTGTTCGGATGAAATAGCCGTGAGCTTGATGACCATGTGCGCTTCTTCAGCCAGTTGCTTGAGAAACGCTGGGGCATCTTCGTCATCGGGGTCAAACTGCTCAAAGAGCTGTCGCGCCGTCAGCATGACTTGGTCGGATGCTTTGCGTCCACCGCTGCGACCACCCATTCCATCGGCCACAATGCCCAATACACACCCAATGGCGCGTGGGTGAGACAACAATGCAACCTGATCTTGCTGATACTCGCGGTCGCCCTTGTGGATGGCGGTGGCTGCTGTCAGCCTGAATCCGTTGGCCATTGAACTGAAAAAACTATGTTGAAGCTGATGCCTGGAGGGGTGACAGTATTATGCGCGAGTTGTGGGCGGCAATCTGGAGCCGCCAGTGCATTATTGGGCGCTTTCGCCTCCGGAGTTTGTGTTGCAACAGCTAGAGCGTTGGTACGAGGTTGTTTCGTCCTATTTTTTGGAAGGGGGATGGTTGCAGCAGACCATCCCCGGCTTTACCCCGAGAACAGAGCAGGTTGAAATGGCGGCTGCGATTGCGCAGGCCATTGATGCGGGGGAGAGCTTGGCAGTCGAGGCCGGTACTGGTGTCGGAAAGACTTTCGCGTACCTGATACCCGCACTGCTGAGCGGCAAGAAATGCCTTGTTTCCACAGCCACCAAAAATCTTCAGGATCAGCTGTTTACCCGTGATTTGCCCCGGCTGATACAGGCATTGGGCATCCCTGTGCAAAGTGCCTTGCTCAAGGGGCGGGCGAGCTATCTTTGCCAGTACAGACTGGAGCTGGCGCAATCGCAAGTCTTGCCTGCTTTTGTGCGGGTGAACGTCGAAAAAGTGGCTCAATGGGCAAAAACCACCCAACGGGGCGATATGTCGGAGTTGGCAACTCTGGACGAAGGGGCCTCATGGTTGCCATTGGTGACTTCGACTCGTGAAAATTGTCTTGGCAGCGAATGCCCGCAACACAAAACTTGCCACGTCAACCAGGCCAGGCGCAACGCACAGCAGGCGGACTTGGTGGTCATCAACCATCATCTCTACTTTGCTGATCTGAAAATCAAGGATGGCGCCCTCGGGCAACTGCTTCCTGATGCGGATGTTTTCATTTTTGACGAGGCCCATCAATTGCCTGATACGGGAATCCAATTTCTGGGCGATCAACTGGGCAGTGGCCATATCCTTGAACTGGTGCGAGATGCCTTGATGGCGGGTGTCCAGCACGCACGTGGTTTGGCCCCTTGGCAAGATATTTGTGGACATTTGGAAAAAGCGGTACGGGATTGGCGAATTTCATGTTCCAGCGCCCCCGCCAGGGTGCGTTTGACTTGGCGATCCATCTCGCCCGATGGGGTTGCCCAAGAGGCTTGGTTGGACTCAGTCGAGACCGTGCAGCAGGCACTTTCGCAACTGATGCAAGCGTTGCAAAGTTGTGAGGAACTCGCCCCCGATTTCCAGAAGCTGGTGGCTCGGTGCTCACTCCTGCAAAACTTGCTGAGCCTGTTTTCCCAGCCCTGTCCACCCGGCTCGGCAAGATGGTTGGAGCTGGGCAAAGGATTGCGGCTCACCCAAACCCCGCTTGAAATTGGCGATTGGATGCGAACCAACGTCTGGGTCAAGGCGGCGCAGGCCAAGAAATGCCTCATCTTTGCGTCAGCCACCTTGGCTGAGTCCACTGATCTGGTCTGGTTTACCCGGGCCATGGGCTTGACTGATGCGAGGACCATGCAACTGGGAAGTCCTTACGACTATGCATCCCAGGCTGGCCTTTATGTACCGCGCGTCTTTCCTGCGGCTGGAACACGGGAGCATCCAGTCGCGGTTGCGGATCTGACGGCCACAGTTGCCCGGAAGATTGGTGGGCGCACGATGGTGCTGACCACCTCTTTGCGGGCCTTGAAGGAAATTGGCGCACGCCTGAAAGAACTGCTCTCGGCAGATTTTGAGGTGTTGGTGCAAGGCGATGCGCCGAGGCAAATTCTGGTTGAACGTTTCAGGACCAAACAGGAGCGTGGCGGGATGGGTGCCGCACGCCGGGTGCTGGTGGGTTCCGTGTCTTTCTGGGAGGGGGTGGACATCGCGGGCCACGCACTCATGGCGGTGGTGATTGACAAGTTGCCCTTTCCGGTGCCCTCAGACCCCTGGGTACGTGCCAAGAGTGAGCAGATAGAGGCATTGGGTCAAAGCTCCTTCAACACGCTGAGCCTGCCCACGGCAACAGTGGCCTTGAAACAGGGCGCAGGTCGCTTGATCCGCAGTGAGGACGATTGCGGGGTATTGATCGTTTGCGACCCAAGACTAGTGAACTCGGGTTATGGCCGCAGAATGCGTACAGCACTCCCCGCGATGAGGTTGCTCTCCAGCGAGGCAGAACTCACAGAGCAGTTGGACTTGCTAAGCAACGTTGTGCAGCAGCCCGGGAGCCGCTCACCACAGGACGCGCCACCAGGGCTTTGAAACTCCAGTGGCACCGCCTGCCAGGTAGGCGCTCTTTGGAAATGTCCTCTGCAATACACGAAGGCTGTCTGCGGCAAGATCCTTCATGCCCAGTTGGGCATACGACTGGCTCAGTATCCACAGCGCCTCTTCTGTGGCCGGTACTTCCTTGTAGTCGCTCAGGGCAGCTTGGGCCCGATTGATAGCAGCCGGATATGCACCCTTGGAGAAGTAATAACGTGCAACATGGACTTCGTAGCGGGCGAGCGACCCAACGATGTAAGTCATGCGGGCCTGCGCATCGGGGGTGTACTTGGAGTCGGGGAAGCGATCGACAAGCTGGCGGAAGGCTTCGTAGGCCTCTTTGCTGGCTTTCTGGTCACGCTCACTGAGGTCACTGTCAACCACGCGCCCCATGAAACCGAGATCGTCATTGAAATTGATCAATCCCTTCAGGTACAGGGCATAGTCAACTCCGGGGCTGGCCGGATGGAGCTTCAAGAAACGGTCAAGCGTGGCGATAGCTTGTGCGGGCTCGCCTGACTTGAACTGGGCGTAGGCCTTTTCAATCTGGGCCTGCAAGGCAAGCGGTGTCCCTGCTGCTCGCCCTTCGAGTTTTTCATAGAGCCCGATGGCCTTGTCCCAGGCCCCCGCTGCGGCTTCCTCTTTGGCTTCCGAGTAAATCTTGTTGGGGCTCCAGCCTGCCGTGGGGTCTTTGGGGGCCGAAGAGCAGGCGCTCAACACAAGCGCCAGCGCCAGTGGGGACAAGCCAAGCAGCCACGATTTGATCGAACTGCGCTGGGTGGATAATTTCTGCAAGGCCATTGTGCTGAAAACTTTCTCTGGTCGCTCTGAAGGAAACGCATTTTGATTATATCGACGGGTCTGCCGGTCAAAGACGGGGAGTGGGACACGGGGCCGGAAGAGCCAGAGGGTGAGTGGCGTGTTTTGCAAGTTCCATCCGAAATGCATGCACAACGGCTCGACAAAGTGCTGAGCACGCTCTTGGCGGAATTTTCGCGCAGCTACCTTCAGCAACTCATAGAGGCCGGCCATGTGTTCCAGCGTGAGCGAGTTGCTGTCAAGCCATCGGCGAAGGTGCTGGCCGGCGAGTCGTTGAAGGTTCATTTGCTGCCAACCGAGCAAGCCCGCGCGTTCACGCCCAATGCCGATGTGAGATTTGATGTGCTCCACCAGGATGAACACCTCCTGGTGGTCAACAAGCCAGCAGGACTGGTTGTGCATCCTGCTGCCGGACATTGGACCGACACCTTGCTCAATGGATTGCTGTACCGGGACCCCCTTGCGGCAGATATTCCGCGTGCAGGCATCGTGCACAGGCTTGACAAGGATACAAGTGGGTTGATGGTGGTGGCCAGATCCCGGATGTGCATGGATGCACTTGTCAAGGCAATTGCGGGGCGTGAAGTCAAGCGGGAATATCTCGCCTTGGCAACCAGTGCCTGGCGCAGCCAAGAAAACACGAGGGTTTGCGAGCTTCCCATCGGCAGAGACCCTGCCAATCGCCTGAGAATGGCTGCAATTCATCGCACAGACGTGCCCTCGAAGGCGGCTTGGACAGAAGTGACACGCCTGGCCAGCGTGGAGGGGCACGCGGAGTCAGAAGGCGGTTTGTCATTTGTGCATGCCCGCTTGGGGACGGGGAGGACACACCAGATCCGTGTACACATGACAGCCATGGGAATGCCGCTGGTGGCTGATGCAACCTACGGCGGCAAGAAGGCGCTGGGCATAAACCGTCAAGCCTTGCATGCATTCAAACTCGCGTTCGTTCATCCGCACACCGGAAAGACGTGCCAGTTTGAGGCTCCCTTGCCATCAGATTTTTCTGTTGCCCTGGCATCCCTGGGCTGGGATACAATGCTCGAAACAGCTCGCTCGCTCTGATGTGAATGGGCTGAATGCCGGAGTATGCAACTCTGGCGGGTGTCGACTCCGGGATGGCGTCTGACAACAATAACCGGGCATCAAGTGATGCTGTTACCAGGACCGAATCGGGAGTCCTCCACATGAATTCTGCGGATGCCAAATCCGTTCTTGAAGCTGCCTTGATCTGTTCACCTGCGCCATTGCCGGTGCGGGATATGCGCACGCTTTTTGAAGACCAGATCGGGACGGATACCATTGCCGTCTTGTTGGCCGAGCTTCAGCTTGACTGGGCCAACCGCGGCGTTGAACTTGTCCAGGTGGCTACCGGCTGGCGGTTCCAGAGCCGTCCGGCGTTGCGTGTTTTTCTGGATCGCCTCCATCCGGAAAAACCGCCCAGGTACACCCGTGCCGCACTGGAAACCTTGGCGATCATTGCGTATCGCCAGCCTGTCACCCGTGGTGACATGGAAGACATCCGTGGCGTGACCATCAACAGCCAAATCATCAAGCAACTCGAAGACCGGGGGTGGGTCGAGGTGATCGGCCACCGTGAAACGGTGGGTCGTCCGGCGCTCTACGCCACCAGCAAGCAATTCCTGGATGATCTCGGACTCAAGAGTCTTGCCGATTTGCCCACCTTGCAGGACTCCCAGCTCAAGTCGGCGCTTGAGTCAATGGATGCCACCCAAGAGGCACTGGCACCGACAAACCTGCAAGTAGCCAGTCTTGCCGATGCCACAGACGTTTCTTTGCCCGTTGCCATAGGCCAAGGGGCTCAACCTGAACTTCCCCTCCAATCCTGATTCTTTCGCGCACCAGCGATTCGGCTCACGATGAATAACGAACAACAAAACACTCAATTCCCAGCTCCGGGTGATCAGTCTGGCCAAACCACAGATCAAGCCGTGACGCAGCCTGATGGTCAAAACCCTGACTCACTGCAGATTGATCCGCATCAGCAGATCGCAGAACAAAGCCAGCAAAAGCGGGGCAGAGGTCGTCTGCGTGGCAAGACCAGCCTGATCGCTCCCCAGTTCAACCTTGGGGCCGAAGAACGCGAAAGCAAACGCACCCGTCCACGCTTTGCCAATGTGGATGAAAAGATCCAGTTCGAGGACGTGATTTCTGGCCAGTTCGATGCGGACGAAACCGACAATTCACTGCCGCTGCCCAAGCGTGTGCTGGCCCCCCACCCTGAGCAGCCCAAGCTGCACAAGGTGCTGGCCCAGGCCGGGCTGGGTTCGCGCCTTGAGATGGAAAAGCTCATTGCCGAAGGGCGAATCACCGTCAACAACACGCCGGCTCACGTGGGTCAGCGCATTCAGTTTGGTGACCACATCAAGGTCAATGGCAAGTTGGTCCGGGCACGCATTGCCCCGCCACGTCCTCGCGTGCTGGCTTATCACAAGCCTGTGGGTGAGGTGGTCACGCACGACGACCCCCAGAACCGCCCCACGGTTTTCCGCAAGCTGCCCCGCATCCCCAACGGCAAATGGCAGTCGGTGGGACGGCTTGACCTCAATACCGAAGGTTTGCTCCTGTTCACCAATTCGGGCGAATTGGCCAACCGTTTGATGCACCCCCGCTTTGGCTTGGAGCGCGAGTACGCTGTGCGCGTTCTGGGTGCCCTTAACCAGGAAGAGCGCGACAAGCTTCTTGCTGGTATCAACCTGGATGACGGTGAGGCGCAATTCACTTCCATCACCGATGGTGGCGGTGAAGGTGCCAATTGCTGGTACCGCGTCACGATCGCCGAGGGGCGTTATCGTGAGGTGCGTCGCATGTTCGAGGCCGTGGGCCACGCCGTGAGTCGCCTGATCCGCATCCGTTACGGCGCGATGCTCCTGCCACGGGGCCTCAAGCGCGGGTATTGGATGGAACTGGACGACAAAGACATCCGCTTGCTCACCCAGGCTGCCGGTGGTGACGAAGAGGCGTTCAGCTTCGACCAACCCGTTCAAGGCGGCCAAGGCCCTGGGCAACGAGGCCTGCGCAGCAAATTCGGGCTTCGTCGCAACAACAAGCGA
>JBJOKU010000034.1:0-9097 GCA_046045925.1 Pseudomonadota bacterium | reverse complement strand
CCCAAAAAGAGCGCTGGCGTTGCTGCCGATGACAGATCCATCCGCACGGATGATCAGGGCATTGTCAAGGTCAGCATCCCGTTTCAGGCCCGCGGCCCTCAGGTAGTCGCTGGCCGAGTAATGCTGACGGTGCAAGAGTGAAGAGTCGGCGAACACTGCACCATAAACTCCGACAAAGCTGGGTCGTGCAGGCACAGTCACCTTGTCGCCATCTTCAAGCAGCAGGGTTGGCATCTCAATGTTTTGCGGATCAAGCTCTAGCGCCACCCTGCCGCTGGGTTTGACGCGCCTCATGGCGTTGAGCAGTTGTTGCTGCATGGCCACGTCGGAGGACAGGCTGGAATTGCCTCCAGATGTCTCGGCGTTTTGTGCACGGGTCAGGGCAAGCTTGGAGACTTCCAGCTCCATCTCATGAAGGGCCTTGTCCAGTTGGGCTTGCTGCTGCACCCGGTTGCTCTCACGCGTGAAAACCAGGCCGTAAGGGTAAGCCTGGCCTGTGTAGCCACCCGCTCTTTGAATGATGTGTGCAAGGGTATCGCCCGGCTTGAGCTGATACACGCCGGGGATTTTTACCTCGCCACCAACCGTGACAAAACGAGTCCGTTTTTCTTGGGGGACCGGAACATCGTTGACACCAAAAATGGTCACCACATCTCCGGGTTGCAATTGCAAATTGTGCTCAGGGTTGCGATCAATCACGGCCTTGTAGAGGTTGAAGTGGATCAGGTTTGTCTTGATCTGCTCCCTGTTGAGCCGCTCCACAACCGCGTAATCCCAGTTGATCTCTTCAACATAATTGCGCACTTCGGTGGCCACACGGGCCGCACCAATTGCCGTACCGGATTCGAACTGCACCAGCGAGTTCTTTTTGGTGTAGTAGTCAGACTGGATCAGGGCCTCGCGGTCTGGAATGAGGTCAGAAATCCGCATGCCGTTGCGAAATGAGTAACGCAGCGGAGCGGCGACGTTGCCCCTCAGGGTGACTGCATTGGCGAATTCCTGGCTGACTTTGAACAAGGTCAGGATGTCGGCATCACGAACCGTGCTCTTGAGTCCCTTGGCATCCAGCACGCGCTCTTCAATGCTGCGTGGGGCACGGGGAGAAGATGCCTTGATACGCTCCAAAATGGCCTTGTGGGGGCTGGTCAGGGCCAGAACACCACCGCCATATCCCAGCAGGGACTGGATGCTCTCTTCCTCGGATGCCAGTTCATAAATGGCAGGACTTTCGAGCGCACCCAGAACGGCGACACGGGGGCCAGCAGGCGGAAAAACGATAACATCACCCGCCAGCAACCGGATGTCTTTCGATTTGTCGCCGACAGTGATGAAGTTGTAGAAGTCAAAGGTGGCAACAATCTTGTCGTCACGCTTGACCTGGATGTTTCTCAAGCTGCCAGCCGCATTGGGGCCGCCAATTTCAAAAAGGGCACCCAGTAAGGTGGAAACGTTGGAGACGAGGTGTGTGCCTGGGGCTCTGGCCTGTCCGACGGCGAAGATCTGGATTGACCGGAGTCGTCCAACATTGGCATTGAGCTGGAAGCCCTTGTAAATCCGGCCGAACTGCGTGCGCAAATGCGATTCAAGGTTCTGACTCCTGATTCCATTGACCTGAAAAGTGCCGAGCTTGGGCAGCGAAATCTGGCCATTGCGATCCACTGTTTCACTGAAGCTGCCTTCTACGGAGCCCCAGATGTTGATCACGATTTCATCGCCGGGCCCGATGACGTAGTCGCTCGGAACGGGGACATTCCTCAAGGAGGAAAAACGGGAATGGCCGAACAGGTTGTATCCAAAAAGCGGAAGATTGCGTCCGGTTGCGCCTGCAACAAATCGTTGGAACTCTGTATTCTCAATGGAACCCTTGAAGCTCTTGGCGACTTGTTTGTCGTCTGAGTCGTCGTCTGATTTGCGGTCGTTTTTGCGGCTGGTGTTGCCGAGCTGTTCTGCCGCGTTTGGATTTGCCCCGAGCCTGTTCAGCATCAAGAGCTGGTTTGCAGAGATTCCTTCCGGAGCATTGGCTGACGAGCGACCCAGACCGGTGGGAAGCTGGCTGCCGAGCGACTGCCCGCCATTGCCCAGGACATTGGTTCCGGAGCCTCCGAGGGCCGCATCCGTGGAGATGCTGACATCCTGGGCGCTGGCCATGCCGATTGAGCACGCTGCCAGCAATTGCAGTGCGCGCCGGAAGAATTGAAGGTGTGACACACCCATAAGGACTCCAATAGGGAAGACGACCCTGAATCTTGATACAAGGGCGGATTATCGCAGAGCACAATGTGCACAAATTCCGCTGTTTGGGGTTATTTTCAACGGTCAGCCGGGTTAATTTGCCGGATCGTTTCGAAGCCTGCAACGGAGATCGTTTCCAACTGTCGCGACTTCAGCAAACCTCCAGTGTGCGCTGCTTTCCAGATTTTCAAGCGCAGGCAATCCGGCCATGGGAGCTCCGGGGCCGATGAGCATGGGGGCCAGGTAAACGAGCAATTCGTCCACCAACGCTGCCTGGAGCAGCGAGCCGTTGAGTGCGGCCCCGGCTTCAGTGTGGATGCTGCCCACGCCGCGCTGGTAGAGATCGGTCATCATGGCGGCCAAATCGACCTTGGGGCCTTTGTCGTTGGCTGCGCCTGGTTGGTACACCACCGTGGCTCCGGCGGCTTCAAGTGCCTGCTGGCGGGCCGGGGCGGGCTGGGCGGCGTAAATCAGCACGGGACGCTTTTCGCCAAACAGCCGGGCCGAGGGCGGTGTTTCGAGGCGGCTGTCCACAATCACCAGCATGGGTTGCCGGGCCACTTCCACGCCTCGCACGTTGAGCATGGGGTCGTCCGAGCGCACCGTGCCAGCGCCCGTGAGGATGGCGTCGGCCTGGGCGCGCCAGCGGTGGCCGTCTTGCCTAGCTTCGGGGCCGGTGATCCATTGGCTCACGCCGTTGTTCAGCGCTGTGCGCCCATCAAGCGAGGCCGCGATCTTCATGCGCACGAAGGGGCGTTGGGCGGCCATGTTCAGTCCAGCGTGATGGCGTCGACAGCGGGCAGCGGTGACACCGTGGGCCGCTTCTTGTAGAACTGCATGGGCACGCCCTGGGCGAGTTGCTCCTGGGCGGCTTTCGTTTGCGCGTTGAGCACTGACTTTTTCATCTTGCCCACCACATGCATTTCGCAGGGCTTGCAATCAAACTTGAGCAGCAGCTTCTCGCTGCCATTGACCAACATCAGCGGCTCGGCCCGCACCGTGCCTTGGACACCGGTTACACCCTTGGCCTGCTTGGGGCACAGGCTCATGGAGAAGCGCACACAGTGCTTGGTGATCATCAGGCTCACCTCGCCCAACTCTTCGTGCGACTCGTAGGCGGGCTCAATCACCTTCACGCCGTGGCGGGTGTAGAACGTGTGGGCCTGGTGGTTGAGCACATTGCCGAGGTAACTCAGGTGATCTTCAGGGAAGACGGCGGGCGGCTCCATAGCCTGCGCACGCGGCAGGCGAGGCAGTGTGCGCACCCGCCCGGCCATGAGGTCGGCCACAGCCTCGCGGCGCAGGGCGTTGAGCTGGCTCACCTGGATGAACAGTTCACGCACCGCGCTGGCATCCACGGCAATGGCTTCAAAGTCGGTGCCACCCAGCTTGGCCATCGCGGCTTCAAGGCTGGCCTGGTTTTTGGCGGCGTCGCTGGCGGTTTGGTCTTGCAATTGGAGGGTGCGGCTGACGGTGGTGCCGTCTTCGTCGGTGGCTTGCAGCTGCACGCCACCCGCGCAAGGCGAGAGCGTGAGCCAAGCGCCGATGCGACGTTCGGACGATTTTTTCTCCAACTGGCGCAGCCAGCTCATGTCGCGGTTGCGGTTGAGTTCGGTGTTCTTGCGCAAGTCCTTGAACTGCGCCATCGGGTCTTTGGGGAAGACGCGCCATTGCTGTTTGCCCAGTGGCTCCACCCGGTTGAGCGGTACGCCCACGAGTTCTTTTTGCAGGTCGTAATAGGTGAGGCCGTCGCCGTTGTGCAGTACCACATCGCCCAACTCGTCGAGCGTTTGCAACTCAAACCCGTCGGCATGAACGCGCGTGACCCAGCCCAGCGGCGAGCCCACATGCTTGGGTGTGTCGAAAGCACCGATGTCTTCCTTGCGGCCATTGACGAAATAGTCGGTCGAGCCGCGGTTGAAGTTCTGCTCGGGCTCGGGTGTGAAGAAGAGGGTGGTCTTGCCGCTCGACGCACGGGCCAAGGGGGATGCGCCGCCAGCGCGTTCTTCAAGTACCTCGTCGATCAGGCGGCGGTAATGGCCCGTGATGTTCTTCACGTAGCCCATGTCCTTGTAGCGGCCCTCGATCTTGAAGCTGCGCACGCCCGCGTCAATGAGTGCGCCCAAGTTGTCGCTCTGGTTGTTGTCCTTCATCGAGAGCACATGCTTCTCGTGGGCGATGAAACGGCCTTGCGCGTCGGTCACGTTGTAGGGCAGACGGCAGGCCTGGTTGCACTCGCCCCGGTTGGCGCTACGGCCCGTGTGCGCCTCGCCGATGTAGCACTGGCCGCTGTAGGCCACGCACAGTGCGCCGTGCACGAAAAACTCCAGAATCGTTTCAGGCTTCGTCGCGGCGCGGATGGCGGCAATCTGCTCCAGTGTCAGCTCCCGCGCCATGACGAGCTGCGAAAAACCCACGTCTTGCAGGAAGCGGGCCTTCTCGGGCGTGCGGATGTCGGTCTGCGTGCTCGCGTGCAACTGGATGGGCGGCAGATCGAGTTCGAGCAGGCCCATGTCCTGCACGATGAGTGCGTCCACGCCCGCGTTCCAGGCCTCGTAAATGGTCTTGCGGGCCTGCTCCAGCTCGTCGTCGCGGAAGATGGTGTTGATGGTCAGAAAAATCCGCGCATGGAACTTGTGTGCGTGCGTCACCAGCCGCGCGATGTCTTTCATGCTGTTGGCGGCATTGAGTCGCGCCCCAAACGCAGGGCCGCCGATGTACACCGCATCGGCACCGTGGTTGATGGCCTCGATGCCAATGTCGGCGTCGCGGGCGGGGCTGAGCAGTTCGATCTGGTGGGGGAGCATGGCCCGATTTTAAGTTTGCCCGCCTTGCCTTGACCTTCGTGAGGGTCTTTCGCCGGGTTATGTGCGGGCCTGGCTGCTCACCCCTTGGGCCTGTTCCCCCAGCCCTTCAATGCCCAGGCGGACCTGGTCGCCCTTGCGCAGGAATCGCTGCGGCTTCATGCCCAGCCCCACTCCCGGGGGCGTGCCGGTGGTGATGATGTCGCCAGGCATCAGCGTCATGAACTGGCTCAGGTAGCTCACGATCTCGGCTACCCCAAAAATCATGGTGCGCGTGTTGCCGTTTTGTACACGCTGGCCATTGAGTTCGAGCCACAGGTCCAACCACTGCGGGTTGGGCACTTCGTCGCGTGTCACCAGCCAGGGGCCGACGGGGCCGAAGCTATCGCAGCCCTTGCCCTTGTCCCACTGCGAGCCGCGTTCCATCTGGTACTCGCGCTCGCTCACATCGTTGACCACGCAATACCCGGCCACATGGGCCAGGGCATCTTTTTTGCCCACGTTGCGCGTCACCTTGCCGATCACCACGCCCAGCTCCACTTCCCAGTCGGTTTTGCGCGAGAGCTTGCCGCCCGCGCGGGGCAGCACGATGTCTTCGTTGGGGCCACCAAGGCAGGTGATGGCCTTCATGAAGACCACCGGCTCCTTGGGAATGGGTGCGCCCACCTCGGCGGCGTGGTCGGCGTAGTTCATGCCAATGCCAATGAATTTACCCACCCCCGCCACGGGGCAACCCATGCGCGGCTTGCCCCGCACCAGCGGCAGTGATTCCGGCTCGAGCTTGCGCAGACGGGCCAGGGTTTTGTCCGAGAGCGCCTCGCCGCCGAAGTCGGCGACATGGGCACTCAAGTCACGCAGCTTGCCCTGCGCGTCAATCAGCCCGGGCTTTTCTTTGCCGGGCTTGCCATAGCGAACCAGTTTCATGTGTGTCTCCTGTTGTAGGGGCATTGTGGGCAGTCGCAGTGACAGAGCCTGTCAAGGCCATGACACGCCGGATAATCGCCCCATGATTCATGCCACCCCAGACACCGACGAGGATTGGATGCGCCTCGCACTCTCGCAAGCGCAGGCCGCTGCCCGTTTGGGCGAGGTGCCTGTGGGCGCGGTGGTGGTGAAAGACGGAAGGCTGATTGCCAGCGGACACAACGCCCCCGTGAGCGGCGCAGACCCCACCGCGCACGCCGAAGTGATGGCGCTGCGCGAGGCCGCCAAGGTGCTGGGCAACTACCGGCTCGACGGCTGCACGCTCTACGTGACGCTGGAGCCTTGCGCCATGTGTTCGGGCGCGATGCTGCATGCGCGGTTGGCGCGGGTGGTTTATGGCGCCGCCGAGCCCAAAACCGGCGTGGCAGGCAGCGTGACCAACCTGTTTGCCAACCCGCAACTCAACCACCAAACCCAAGTGAGCAGCGGCGTGTTGGCAGACGACTGCGCCCAAGTGCTGCAAGCGTTTTTTCAAGAGCGGCGCGAACAAGGCAAAGCCACGCGCCAAGCCGCGCACCCGCTGCGCGACGATGCCCTGCGCACGCCCGACGAGCGCTTTGACGCCTTGCCCGATTGGCCTTGGGAGCCCCAATACCTGAGCGACTTGCCCGCTTTGAACGGTCTGCGCCTGCACTACATTGACGCGGGCGATGCCACTTCACCCCAAGTCACCGTCTGTCTGCACGGTCTGCAAAGCTGGAGCTACGTCTGGCGCGAAGCCATCGCCCAGAGCAGCCAAACAGGCCGCGTGCTCGCGCTGGACTTGCCCGGCTTTGGCCGCAGCGACAAACCGAAAAAAGAAACCGCGCACAGCAGAGCGTGGCATGTGCAATGTGTGATTGAGTGGCTAGACCGCGTTTTGCCCAACCCCGTTCGGACTGAGCTTGTCGAAGTCCCGCGCGAACGGGTTTCGGTGACCCTGCTCGTGCCCGAAGGCGAGCCGCACATCGGCCAAGACCTCCAAACCGCCGCGCCCGAGCGCATCTTGCGCATCGAAACCGCGCCCATTGCAAACCTGAGTGCCGCCGCACTCAGCGCCCCATTTCCCGACGCCGGCCACAAAGCCGCGCTCAGAGCCAAGCTCTGAACCGAATCAGCCAAGGACAGCACCATGAGCCATGTTTACGTAATTTCCCCCTCCAGCGCCGTGCGCGACGCAGCCGCCTATAAACGCGGGCTGGCCGTGCTCAAAAAGCTGGGGCACGAGGTGCAAGTGGACGAAGCCGCCCGGACCGCGCACATGCGCTTTGCCGGCGACGACGACACGCGCCTTGCCGCCATTGCCCGCGCCGCCGCCAGCGGCGCAGACGTGGTGCTCACCACGCGCGGCGGCTACGGCCTCACGCGCCTCTTGCCCAAGCTGCCGTACAAACAAATCGCCAGAAGCATCGAAAAAGGCACGCAGTGGGTGGGCCTGAGCGACTTCACCGCGCTGCAACTGGCTGTGCTCGCCAAAACCGGCGCCACCACTTGGCAAGGCCCGGCGCTGGGTGAAGACTTTGGCTTTGTTGATGAAAAAACAGGCGAGCCAGACGACATCATGCTCGCCTGTTTTGACGACCTGCTACAAGGCGTGGGCGAGGGCGCAGGCTGGATGCTGCCCAAGCGCGACGCACTGCCTGAGGGAAAAACCCTGCACATCAAAAACGCCATGTTGTGGGGCGGCAACCTCACCGTGCTCACCGCACTGCTGGGCACGCCGTACTTCCCCCAAGCCGCGCAAACCCAAGGCGGCGTGCTCTTCATCGAAGACGTGGGCGAACACCCCTACCGCATCGAGCGCATGCTCACGCAACTGCTGCACGCAGGCGTACTCGGTAAACAAAAAGCCATCGTCTTCGGCCAATTCACCAACTACAAACTCGTGCCCGCTCACGACAAAGGCTTCAACCTCAACACCGTAGCCGACTGGCTACGCAGCCAAGTCAAATGCCCCGTCCTCACCGGCCTGCCCTTCGGCCACGTGCCCACCAAAGTCTGTTTGCCTGTGGGCAAGCGTGTGGAGGTGTTGGTGCAGGGGAGGGATGCGTTGGTGGTGTGGGGGTGATCTCACAAATCCCCCAACGCCACCTCAATGTGCCGGGCAAACAGCTCCGGGCTGGCGAGGGCGTTGGCGTTCATGAGGGCGAGTTTGACGAGGAAGAGTTCAGTTTTGCCTTCGCCCCCTTGTGCGGCTTGGTCGATGGCGGTGGCCAACTGGTCGTAGACGGTTTCGAGGCCGGCAATGCTGAGTGCGGGGGCGGGGTTGGTTGAGGCGTTCATGCTCAATTCTCCTGGGGCAGGGCTGTTTGCAGGGCGGCTTGCAGGCGGGTGGCATCCAGCGTGAGCCAGCGGGCGCAGATGTGCTGGTCCGGGCGCAGCAGGTAGGCCGCGCCGCTGGCGGGCACGCCGTAGCGCGTGCGCAAGTGGCCGCTGGTGTCGGGCAGGGTTCGGTCTGCGCCTTGCACCACGTTGTTGGCACCGATTGCGGTGACGCGCAGGGGCGTGCCCTTGGCGCGTGCGGCTTGAATGACGCTTTGCAGGCTCTCGGGCAGGGCATCGGCTCCGGTGAAATAGAGCAGATCAAACCCGCCGCCGAGGTGGTCGAGCAGGTAGTCGTCTGGGCCAAGGCGCACGTTTTGCGGCGGTGCGCCGTGGGCCGGTCCTGCCTTGAAGAGGGCGTTGTCGTCGCCCGTGCTGTTGAGCGCGGAGTGGGTGTACTCGTGCGGGCGCGAGGTGCGCCAGTGATAGAGCGGGCGCACAAACTCTTGCGTGAGCGAGAGTGAGAGCACGGCGTTGCGCAGCAGGCGAAAGCCGTGGCTGGGCGGGGCCATGAAGCGGGTGCTTTTGCCCGCTTCGTCGATGATTTCGCGGGCTGCGCCCACGCGCTCGGCGCTGAAGTTTTGCAGCAGTTTTTTGCCCGCAAGCCCCTTGACGACAAAAGCCAAGTGCCAGGCGAGCGACTGCGAATCCTGGAACGCTGTGTTGGCTCCGCGCACGCCAAAAATGGGCAGCAGGTGGGCCGCGTCGCCCGTGAAGAGCACGCTGCCGTGCACATAGTCGGGCAGGGTGAGGGTGCGGGCGGAATAGACGGAGCA
>JBJOKU010000033.1:0-9132 GCA_046045925.1 Pseudomonadota bacterium | reverse complement strand
TTGGCGTTCACGCCCATGTCGATGATTTCGCCCTGACGGGAGATGCCTTCGCCAAACATGATGTCGAATTCGGCGGTCTTGAAGGGTGATGCGACCTTGTTCTTGACGATCTTCACCTTGGTTTCGTTGCCGATCGGGTCGTCCCCTTTCTTGATGGTGCCCACACGGCGGATGTCGATGCGCACCGACGCGTAGAACTTGAGCGCGTTGCCGCCGGTGGTGGTTTCGGGGCTGCCGAACATCACGCCGATCTTCATCCGGATCTGGTTGATGAAGATGACCATGCAATTGGTCTTCTTGATGGTGGCGGTGAGTTTGCGCAGGGCCTGGCTCATCAGGCGGGCTTGCAGGCCGGGCAGGCTGTCGCCCATTTCGCCTTCAATCTCGGCTTTGGGGGTGAGTGCTGCTACTGAGTCGATCACGATCAAGTCAACCGCGCCAGAGCGCACCAGGCTGTCCACAATCTCAAGCGCTTGTTCGCCCGTGTCGGGTTGCGAAATCAGCATGTCGGAGAGGTTGACGCCGAGCTTCTGGGCATATTGCACGTCAAGCGCGTGTTCGGCATCGACGAAGGCGCACACGCCGCCCTGCTTTTGCATTTCGGCAATGACTTGCAGGGTGAGCGTGGTTTTGCCAGAAGACTCCGGACCATAGATTTCGACCACGCGGCCACGGGGCAGACCGCCAACGCCCAAGGCGATGTCCAGGCCCAGTGAGCCGGTGGACACGACCTGGATGTCCTCGATCTTCTCGCCCTCGCCCAGGCGCATGATGGTGCCCTTGCCGAATTGCTTTTCGATCTGGGCCAATGCGGCTTGCAGCGCCTTGGCTTTTTCACTGTTGGGGTTGAGCCCCTTGACGGCCATATCCATGAAAATCTCCTTGAAAATCAATAGGTTGAGTGGAGTGCATTCGGGCTGTTCATCTCAACAGGCTGTTTGCATGTCCAGTACTTTAACGCCGACATTTAGAAAAAGAAACAAAATTATTGGTCAGTTTAACTTACCATTTGGCAATGCAAAAAATCACCCTCAACGAACACCATCTGGGCCGCCTGCTGGGCAATGCCCTGCGGCGCTTTGATGCGCGGGTGCTGGAGCTGATGTCCAGGGATGTGGAACTGCCACTCAAGTGGAGTCACTACGCTGAACGGGGCATCATTACAGCCGCGCAAATCCACATGGTGAGGCATCTCCCGGAGGCGGGAGCAAGACTCAAGGACTTGGCGCAAAGCGCGGGACTCACCAAGCAGTCCATGAAAAACCTGATGGATCAATGCGAAGCCATGGGTTTGGTGATGCGTGAGGGCGGAGCGCAGGGCAAGGAGGATCTGTCAAAGGTTGGCGATAAGCGCGAGAAGTGGATTCGCTTGACCCCTTTGGGGCTGGTTTGGCGGCAAGCGTTCTACAGGGCGGTGGTTGGCGCTGAAGCAGAGATGGAAAAAGAGTTGGGGGCAGCGGTGATGGCGGTGATCCGCATTGGCATTGAGGCTTACGGCACAACGCACGACAGAGCTTATCTGTCATAAACATATGGCAGCGACTAGAATAGTTGCAGCGAAAAGACGAAATAACTGGAGACAAGACATGCGCATTTTGATTGCAGAGGACGATCAGGTTCTCGCAGACGGACTGCTGCGCAGCCTGCGCGCCTCGGGTGCCGCAGTGGACCATGTGGCCGACGGCGCACAGGCCGATGCCGCGTTGATGACCAACACCGAATTTGACCTTCTGATCCTGGATTTGGGTCTGCCCAAGATGAATGGGCTCGATGTGCTGAAAAAACTGCGTGCCCGCAGTTCGCAATTGCCGGTGCTCATCCTCACGGCAGCCGATAGCGTGGAGGAGCGCGTCAAGGGGCTGGACTATGGCGCCGATGACTACATGGCCAAGCCGTTCAGCCTGCAGGAGCTTGAAGCCCGCGTGCGCGCCCTGACGCGCCGCTCTGCGGGTGCCAACAGCAGCATGATCAAGCACGGCCCCCTGATGTATGACCAGGCCGGTCGCGTGGCCACCATCGACGGCAAAATGGTCGAGCTCTCCGCGCGTGAGTTGGGTTTGCTCGAAATCCTGCTGCACCGTTCAGGCCGCCTGGTCAGCAAAGACCAATTGGTGGAGCGCCTGTGCGAATGGGGCGAAGAGGTGAGCAACAACGCCATCGAGGTGTACATCCATCGCCTGCGCAAAAAAATCGAAAAAGGGCCTATCCGTATCGCCACGGTGCGCGGACTGGGTTACTGCCTCGAAAAGATTCCTGGCTGACCTGCCTGTGCCGTGAGGGTTGAAGCTTGAAAATCTTCCGGCGCGAACAGCGTTCCCTCTTTGGCGAGATCCTCGACTGGATGCTGGCGCCGCTGCTGCTGCTGTGGCCTGCGTCGCTGGTGCTCACCTGGCTGGTCGCGCAGGGCATCGCCAACAAGCCCTTTGACCGGGCGCTTGAGTATGACGTTCATGCTTTGACCCAATTGGTGCAAGTGAGCCGGACTGGCCGGGTGAGCCTGAATCTGCCCAACCCTGCCAAAGACATTCTGAGGGCCGACGAGGTTGACCAAGTCTATTACCAGGTGATTGGGCCAAAAGGCGAGTTGCTTGGCGGTGACAAGGAGTTTCCGCGACCGTCGATACTTGATTACACGGGGCAGCCGGATGTGAAGTTGCGGGACGATGGCATACGCGGTCTTGACATCAGGGTGGCGTATGGCTGGTCGAGGGTGGAGGGGCAACTTGTTTTGGTGCAGGTAGGAGAGACGCTGGAAAAGCGCTCGACGCTTGCGGGAGAGATCATCAAGGGCGTGATGCTCCCCCAATTCGTCATTTTGCCGCTGGCGGTGCTGCTGGTCTGGTTTGGCTTGATTCGGGGGATCAAGCCGCTGAGTGAGCTGGAAAACAAGATCAGGGCCAGAAAGGCCGACGACTTGAGCCCAATCGTGGACACCGCAGTTCCTCAAGAGGTGGCGCCTCTGGTGGCCTCGGTGAACGATCTGTTGACGCGACTCAAGGACTCCTTGAGTACGCAAAAGAGATTCCTTGCGGATGCCGCGCACCAGTTGAAAACGCCCTTGGCTGGGCTGCGGATGCAGGCCGATCTGGCCCTGAAGCAAGGGGCCAGTGAGGCTGAATTGAAAAAGTCACTCCAGCAGATCGGGCGAGCCAGCATTGCGGCGACGCATACCGTTAATCAGCTACTGTCTTTGGCGCGGGCAGAAAACAGTGGGCGAGGTCTGGTCAAACAGGCGGTGAATCTGGCGCTGGTGGTGAGAGAGGTGGTTCAAGAGGCTGTGCCGAGAGCACTCGACAAGGGGATCGACTTGGGCTATGACGGAGTCAGTCCATCCGAGTTGGAGGCTTCCGGACGCATCGTGATGGGCAATCCGGTTCTCATCAAGGAAATGGTGCGCAATTTGGTCGATAACGCGATCAATTACACGCCGTCCACGCCGCAAGTGCCGGGGGAAGTTACCGCGCGGGTGCTTGACGGGACGGGTTTCGAAACATTGGTTGTTCAAATTGAGGATACGGGGCCAGGCATTCCGGAGGCCGAAAAGGAACTTATCTTCCAGCCCTTTTACCGTGCTTTGGGCAGCAATGTCGATGGTTCAGGGCTTGGTTTGGCGATTGTTCAGGAGATCGCCAATCAGCACAGTTGCATCGTCAGCATTGAACCCGGCAAGCCAGGCAAAGCTCTGCCGGGCAGTGTTTTTTCAGTGAAGTTTTTGCTGCAGAACTGATCAGGATGGTTGCTTGGGCCTGAAAACAGCTTCCAGTGCATAGTCAATGATGATCGTCATCACGGAGTAGCAGAGTGATCCCAGAAGTGCAGAGGCCGCACCAACCACCTCAAAGCCGTCGAGCAGGCGACCAGCTGACCAGAACAACAACGCATTAATGGCGAACAAGAAGAGACCCACGGTCAACATCGTCACAGGCAAGGTCAGTACGATCAGAACGGGACGAATGAATGTGTTGAGCAAGCCAATCAACAATGCCGCCAGCAGGGCATCAACAAAACTGGCAACGGTAATGGCTGGCAGTAGCTGCGCGAGCGCCAAAAGAGCGCAGGCACTCAGGAGCCACTTGGAGAGCAATTTCATGCAAGTGAGGATAACACCGTGCGTGGCAAGGAATCAGACTTCACTACGTGAGGGCTTGTAATGATTCGTTGCAAGGCATGTGCAGGATTCTTGGCTCAAGCCCATTGATGGGGCTGCGGGTTTCTACGTATAATTAATGGCTTTGCCGGAATTAGCTCACTGTAACCAAGGCGTAATTTGTCATGAACACAATCGCGTCGCGGAAACAGCCCCCTTGTTTTGAGGGGAAATCCGGCAAGGAACAGGCCCAGCCTTTCGAGGAAGAGACCGGCAACGAAACATTCGTGCCGCTATCCAAGGAAGAGGTCGCCGTGTTGCGCAAGCGGCTACCCATGATTTCCCCTTGGCGGGTGGTCGGGTGGCAGTTGGTAGCGACGGTGGTGGTGGGTTTGCTGGCGTGGTTGCTGACCCGGCGTGTGCCGGTGCTGCTGTCCACGCTGTACGGAGCCATGGCGGTGGTGATTCCGGCGGCGCTATTTGCGCGCGGGCTCATGTCCAGAGTGGCTTCGGTGAATCCGGGTGCGGCAGTGTTCGGATTCTTCTTGTGGGAAATGGTCAAAATCGCCTTGACGGTCGCCATGTTGTTTGCGGCGCCAAGGCTGGTGACAGGCCTGAGCTGGCCAGCCATGCTGGTCGGTCTGGTGGTCACCATGAAGGTGTATTGGGTAGCGCTTTTTGTGCGACCCGGCAGGAAAACCAACGTTACGAGTACAGAAAATGGCGTCTGAAGGAAAAGCACTCACAGCCGGTGACTACATTGTTCACCACCTGGGTCATCTGCAAAGCAAGAAGCAGACATCGATCATCGACTTTTCGGTGTTCAATCTGGACTCCATCGTCATTGCCCTTGTGCTGGGTGTGATCGGCAGTTGGCTGCTTTACAAGGCCGCCAAATCCGCCACTTCCGGTGTGCCCGGTCGCTTCCAGGCCGCAGTCGAAATCCTCGTTGAAATGGTCGATGCACAAGCCAAAGGCATCGTGCACAACGCCCAGAGCCGCAAGCTGGTGGCTCCTCTGGCGCTCACTGTGTTTGTCTGGATTTTCCTGATGAACTCGATGGACTTCCTGCCGGTTGATCTGCTGCCCCTGATCTGGCAAGCAATTACGGGTGATCACCACGCCTATTTGCGCGTCGTTCCCACGGCCGACCTGTCCAGCACTCTGGGCCTGTCCTGTGGTGTGTTGCTGGTCTGCCTGGCCTACAACATCAAGATCAAGGGTGCTGGCGGCTGGGTGCATGAGCTGTTCACCGCTCCCTTCGGCAGCCACCCCGTGCTGTATCCCGTCAACTTCCTGATGCAGATGATCGAATTCGCTGCCAAGACCGTGTCTCACGGCATGCGACTGTTCGGCAACATGTATGCGGGCGAGCTGGTGTTCATGCTGATCGCCTTGATGGGTGGGGCTGCCGCCATGTCGTTGTCGGGCATCTTGCTGCCCATCGGTCACATCATTGCCGGCTCCGTCTGGGCCATCTTCCACATCATGATCGTTGCGCTGCAAGCCTTCATCTTCATGATGCTGACTCTGGTGTACGTGGGCCAGGCTCACGACGCACACTGATATCCAAAGTTTTCTTTTTCCCTCAACCTTCCATTCTTTTTTAGGAGCTTACAAATGGAACACGTGCTTGGTTTTGTTGCACTCGCAGCTGGTCTGATCATCGGTCTGGGCGCTATCGGCGCATGTATCGGTATCGGCATCATGGGTAGCAAATACCTCGAATCCGCCGCACGTCAGCCCGAGCTGATGAACGAACTCCAAACCAAGATGTTCCTGCTGGCCGGTCTGATCGACGCCGCCTTCCTGATCGGCGTGGGTATCGCCATGATGTTTGCTTTCGCAAACCCCTTCGTGTTGAAGTAATCACCCGCAACCTCTGACCAGAAAGGTGTTGCCGTGAGTATCAACGCAACGCTCATCGTTCAGATGATCGTTTTCGCGATCCTGGTGTGGTTCACGATGTCATTCGTGTGGCCCCCGATCACGAAGGCGCTCGACGAACGTGCCCAGAAAATCTCCGATGGCCTCGCCGCCGCCGACAAAGCCAAGGCCGATCTCGCCTCCGCCAACAAAAAGGTGGAAGAAGAGCTCGCCAAAACCCGCAACGAAGCTGCGGGTCGCCTGGCTGATGCCGACCGCCGTGCCCAGTCCATGATTGAAGAAGCCAAGGCCAAGGCCGCAGAAGAAGGCAGCAAGATCATTGCAGCCGCCAAGGCCGAAGCCGAACAGCAGTCCGTGGCTGCCCGTGAAGCCCTGCGCGAGCAGGTGGCTGCACTGGCCGTCAAGGGTGCCGAGCAGATTCTCCGCAAGGAAGTCAACGCCGGTGTCCACGCCGACCTGCTGGCTCGTCTCAAAACTGAGCTGTAAGGAAAAGCGTCATGGCCGAACTCGCCACCATCGCGCGTCCCTATGCTGAGGCGCTGTACAAATCCGCGAAAGCCGACCTGAACGGCACTGCGGCCTGGCTCGACGAGCTGGCTGCCGTGGCTGCTGATCCACAGGCCCAGTCCTTCGCGGACAACCCCAAGGTCACCTCTGCGCAGGTGTTCGATCTGGTCACGTCTGTGGCCAAGTCGGCGCTGCCCGAGCAGGGCAAGAACTTCCTGCGTACCGTGATTGAAAACGGTCGTCTGGGTGCTCTGCCCGAGATCGCCAGCCAGTTCCGCGCATTGAAAAATGCGTCGGGCGGTGTGAGCGATGCCGTGATCCACAGCGCATTCCCCGTAGAGGGCGCAGCCCTTGCCGATCTCTCGGCTCTGCTGGAAAAGAAATTTGGTCGCAAGCTCCATGTGAAGGTTGAGCTTGAGCCCGGATTGATTGGCGGCATCCGCGTGGTGGTGGGTGACGAGGTGCTCGACACCTCTGTCAAGGCCCGCTTGGAACAAATGAAAGTCGCGCTGACCGCGTAAGCGGTTGGCCATAGTAGGAAGGATAAGAGTCATGCAACTCAATCCCGCAGAAATTTCTGAACTGATCAAAAGCCGGATCGAAGGCCTCGCTGGCAGCGCCGACATTCGCAACCAGGGCACGGTCGTTTCCGTGACCGACGGCATCTGCCGCATCCACGGCCTGTCCGACGTGATGCAAGGCGAGATGCTGGAATTCCCCGCTGGCTCCGATGGTCAGACGACCTTCGGTCTGGCCCTGAACCTCGAGCGCGACTCCGTCGGCGCCGTGATTTTGGGCGAGTACGAGCACATCTCCGAAGGCGATACCGTGAAATGCACGGGCCGCATTCTGGAAGTGCCCGTGGGTCCCGAGCTGATTGGCCGCGTGGTCAACGCTCTGGGTCAGCCCATCGACGGCAAAGGCCCTGTCAACGCCAAGATGACCGACGTGATCGAGAAGGTTGCCCCTGGCGTGATCGCACGTAAATCCGTCGATCAACCCATGCAAACCGGCCTGAAGTCGATTGACTCCATGGTGCCCGTGGGCCGTGGTCAGCGCGAGCTGATCATTGGTGACCGCCAAACCGGCAAAACAGCCGTTGCGATTGATGCCATCATCAATCAAAAGGGCCAGAACATGATTTGCGTTTACGTCGCGATTGGCCAAAAAGCCTCGTCGATCAAGAACGTGGTGCGTGCTCTCGAGCAAGCAGGCGCGATGGAATACACCATTGTGGTGGCGGCTTCGGCATCTGAATCGGCTGCCATGCAGTACGTTTCTGCCTACTCCGGCTGCACCATGGGCGAGTACTTCCGCGACCGCGGCCAAGACTCCCTGATCGTGTACGACGACCTGTCCAAGCAAGCTGTGGCTTACCGCCAAGTGTCCTTGCTGCTGCGTCGCCCTCCAGGCCGCGAAGCTTATCCTGGCGACGTGTTCTATCTCCACAGCCGTCTGCTCGAGCGCGCCGCTCGCGTGAACGCCGAATACGTCGAAGCCTTCACCAAAGGTGAAGTCAAAGGCAAGACCGGTTCGCTGACCGCCCTGCCCATCATCGAAACACAAGCGGGCGACGTGTCTGCGTTCGTTCCCACCAACGTGATTTCGATTACCGACGGCCAGATCTTCCTGGAAACCAGCTTGTTCAACGCCGGCGTGCGTCCTGCGATCAACGCCGGTATCTCGGTGTCTCGCGTGGGTTCTGCGGCTCAGACCAAAGTGGTCAAAGGCCAGTCCGGCGGTATCCGTAACGACTTGGCCCAGTACCGTGAACTGGCCGCTTTCGCCCAGTTCGCCTCTGATCTGGACGAAGCCACCCGCAAGCAGCTCGACCGCGGTGCCCGCGTGACCGAATTGCTCAAGCAAAAGCAGTACAGCCCTCTGTCCATCAGTCTCATGAGCGCCTCTCTGTTCGCAGTGAACAAAGGCTTCATGGACGACGTTGATGTGAAGAAAATTCTGTCCTTCGAAAGCGGTTTGCAGGCTTACCTCAAAGACAAGCACGCAGCCCTGTTGGCCAAAGTGGAAGACACCAAGGCCATGGACAAGGATGCTGAAGCCGAGTTGACTGCTGCTGTTGCTGCGTTCAAGAAGACTTTTGCTTGATTCCCAGCTGAAGAAACACCTAAAGATTAGGAGCCATTGATGGCAGCAGGCAAGGAACTACGCACCAAGATCAAGTCGGTGGAAAACACCAAAAAGATCACCAAGGCCATGGAAATGATCTCGGTCTCCAAAATGCGCAAGGCGCAGGAGCGTATGCGCGCTGCCCGCCCTTACAGCACGAAGATCCGTGACATCGCTACCAATCTGGGTCAAGCCAACCCCGAGTATGTGCACAACTTCATGAAGACCAACGACGGAAAGTCCGTTGGCATGATCGTGGTGACCACAGACAAGGGTTTGTGCGGCGGCCTCAACACCAACCTGCTGCGTCAGGTCACTGGCAAGCTGCGCGAGACGCAGACCGCTGGCAAGACCACGCAAGCGGTGGCGATTGGCAGCAAGGGCCTCGGCTTCTTGAACCGCGTTGGTGCCCAGGTCGTCTCTCACGTGACGCACCTCGGCGACCGCCCTCATCTGGACAAGTTGATCGGCCCCGTCAAGGTGTTGCTCGATGCGTACGTCAAGGGTGAAGTCAGCGCTGTATA
>JBJOKU010000032.1:0-9242 GCA_046045925.1 Pseudomonadota bacterium | reverse complement strand
GCCCTTGGCCTCGATGCGCGCAATCACGCCGCCGATGGTGACCGGGTCGTAGGCAATGCCGCCTGCCAGACTGGCCTGGTCAATGTCCGGATGCGCCTCAATCATGGCCAGCGCCGCAAACTGCACTGGCGGGACATCCAGCGGTGCGGTGTAGTCGGCAAACAGGGAAGACTGGACCTGATGCAACCTGCGGATCAGGTAGCCCGGCATGTTGTGAAAGTCTGCGCCTTGCATGGTAGATGGCCCCGGTCAGGGTTAATACTTAGTGTGCGTATTATTCTATCCTTGGATAATTCATTCGCATGCGTATCATTTAACGCATCGCCTGATCCGTAAACCCGACATGAACACAAAAGACATGCCACAAGCAAGCCACTCCGAACGTCGTCGACTCTACGACGACATGAGCCCGGCCAACCTCACCCCTCTGTGGGAAGTGTTGCATGCCCTCGTGCCCTTGCAGCCCGCCACACCTTGTGTTCCGGCGTATTGGCAATACGATCAACTGCGCCCCTTCCTGATGCGTGCAGGCGAACTGATCACTGCCGAAGAAGCCATCCGCCGCGTGCTCATTCTGGAAAACCCCGCCCTTCGCGGACAAAGCGCAGTCACCCAGTCGCTCTATGCCGGCTTGCAGCTCATCCTGCCGGGTGAAGTGGCCCCAGCCCATCGCCACACGCAAAGTGCCCTGCGCTTCATTGTCGAAGGCCAAGGTGCCTACACCGCCGTGGACGGCGAGCGCACCACCATGCACCCCGGCGATTTCATCATCACCCCCAGTTGGACTTGGCACGACCACGGCAATGAGGTGAGCGAACCCGTGGTCTGGCTCGACGGCCTGGACATCCCCACCATCCGGTTTTTCGATGCCGGATTTGCCGAGAACGCTGACGCCAGGAGTCAACCCATCCACAAGAACGAGGGCAGCAGCTTCGCAAAATACGGTTTCAACATGGCCCCCATTGAAGACAGCAGCCCCTTTGGCCAGACCTCGCCCATCTTCAGCTACCCCTACGGCCGCACCCGTGAAGCACTGGACATGCTGGAGCGCACCACAGCGCTCGACAGTGCTCACGGCTTCAAGCTGCGCTATGTGAATCCGCAAACCGGCGGCTCGCCCATGCCTACCATCCAGCCTTTCATGCAACGCCTGCCCCAAGGTTTCAAGGGCAGGGGCTACCGCCAGACCGATGGCCAAGTGTTCAGCGTGGTCGAAGGCTCGGGTATTGCGTATATTGAACGAGGCGACCAGCAAATAAGCTACGTTTTCGGGCCTCGAGACCATTTCGTCGTGCCTTCGTGGTACACCCTGCGTTTGGAGAGCGCCGACGGTGCGGTGCTCTTCAGCTATACCGACCGCCCCGTGCACCAGTCACTGGGCATCCTCAAGGAAGAAAGGCTTTCGTCATGACCTATGTTGTTCCGGCTCCCCAGGTGGTGAGCGTTCCTGTTCTGGGCAGGTCTGAGCGCTTCCCGGTCAACCGCATCTACTGCGTGGGACGCAACTATGTGGAGCACGCGCAAGAGATGGGCTACACAGGCCGCGAACCGCCCTTCTTTTTCATGAAGCCCGCCGATGCGATTGTGGTTGCCAACCCTGATGCCAGCGTGCCCTACCCTGCCAAAACCGAAAACTACCACTACGAAATCGAGCTGGTGGTCGCCCTCGGCAAGGGCGGCAAGAACATCGCCGCCGCAGATGCTGCCCAGCACATCTACGGCTATGCCGTGGGTCTGGACATGACCCGCCGCGACCTGCAAATGGACATGCGCAAGCAAGGCCGTCCCTGGGACATCGGCAAGGGCTTTGACCAATCCGCCCCCATCGGCCCCATCGTGCCCGTTGCGCAGGCCGGCAACATCGCCGATGCTGCCATTGCACTGACCGTCAACGGCACCACCAAGCAATCGAGCAACATCCAAAAGCTGATCTGGAACATCAGCGAAATCATCGAGCACCTCAGCGCTGCCTGGGAGCTGAAGCCGGGCGACCTGATTTACACCGGAACCCCCGAAGGCGTCGGCCCGGTTGTGCGTGGCGATGTGATGGTGGGCGGCGTCAGCGGCCTGCCCGATATCCGGGTGTCTGTCGACTGATCGCACCCAATAGCCGCTTATATCAAGCAATCGGATATTCTCTTTTGGAATATCTGATAGTTTCTGCTCGGTGCTTGTACAGGCGTGTAATGGCAGGACAATCTGCTTTACCCATCCTGACAGGAGACACACTTGAAAATCATTTCCGCACTGGCCAAGTTCTGTGCGATTCTGGCTGGCGTACTGCTCACTTTCATCACCATGCTGACGTGCATCAGCATCTTGGGTCGTGAGTTTGCAGGCAAACCCATCACGGGAGACTTCGAGTTGGCGGGTGTCGCCGCCGGTGCAGCCGTTGCGCTCTTCATGCCGTGGTGCCAATACCGCAAGGGCAACATCATCGTGGACTTTTTCACCAGCAAGGCCAGCAACCAAACCAACGCCCTGCTCGACCGCTTTGGCGCTCTCACAATGGCGCTGATGATGGGCGTGGTGGCTTGGCGCACCGTCTTTGGCGGCCTCAACTCCCATGACAGTCACTCGGGCACGATGATCCTCGGTTTTCCGGAGTGGATCACCTACGCCATCATGGTCCCCCCGCTGGCGTTGACCACCCTGATTGCCCTGCTCCAGGTGTTCTGCCCCAACCAGTTTGACGCCCCTGCCGAGGGAGAAGCCGCATGAGCGCCCTGACCCTCGCATTGATCATCTTTGCCATCATGCTGGTGCTGATGGCCGTCCGCGTGCCGATTGCAGCGGCCATGTTCGTGGCTGGATTTATCGGCTACCTCATGCAATCCGGCTGGGGTTCACTGGCCTCGTGGCTGAACAACCAAGCCTTTGCCCGCTTTGCAAGCTACGACTTGTCGGTCATTCCGCTTTTCATTCTCATGGGCCAATTCGCCACTCAGGGCGGCATTTCCAAGGCCTTGTTCCAGTTTGCAGCCTCCATCATGGGCCGCTTCAAGGGCGGTCTGGCCATGGCTGCGGTGCTTGCCAGCGCTGCCTTTGGCTCCATCTGCGGCTCCTCTGTCGCCACCGCCGCCACCATCACGGGCGTGGCCCTGCCTGAAATGAAGCGTCACGGCTACTCGGGCCGCATCGCCACCGGCACCCTGGCTGCTGGCGGCACGCTGGGCATCCTCATCCCGCCCTCTGTGCCTTTGGTGATCTACGCCATCCTCACCGAGCAGAACATTGCCAAACTGTTTGCAGCGGCCATGATCCCCGGTCTGATCGCCATGCTGGGCTACATGATCGCCATCGGCATTTATGTGCGACTCGTGCCCGGCCAAGCCCCCGAGGACGACACTTCCGAGCCCTTCAGCTTGTCGGCTCTCCTGGGCATTCTGCCCATTGCCACCATCTTTGCCATCGTGTTTGGCGGCATATATGGCGGCTTTTTCACACCCACCGAGGGCGCTGCCGTCGGCGCGTTCTGCACCTTTGTGGCCGCCCTCATCAAGCGCGAGATCAACTGGGAAAAGTTCAAGCACTGTTTTTATGCCACGGCAGAAAGCTCGGCCATGATCTTCCTGATCTTCCTCGGTGCCGACCTCATGAACGCATCGCTGGCCCTCACGCAAGTGCCGGCCCAGCTCGCGCAGGTCGTCCAAGGCTGGGGCTTGGCTCCCGTGATGGTGGTCACCTGCATCATGCTGTTCTACGTGGTGCTGGGCGCGGTGATGGACGAGCTGTCCATGATCCTGCTGACCATCCCCATCTTCTTCCCCATGATCATGGGCATGGATTTCGGCATGAGCAAGGAAATGACGGCCATCTGGTTCGGCATCATGGTGCTCATGACCGTCGGCTTTGGCCTGCTGGCCCCGCCGGTTGGCCTGAACGTTTACGTGGTCAACGGCATGGCCAACAACGCGGGGCACAACGTGCCCATCAGCGAAAGCTACAAAGGCGTAATGCCCTTCCTCATCAGCGACACGCTTCGCACAGTGGTGCTGCTGCTGTTCCCCGGCATTTCGCTCTGGCTCGTGCAATACATGGGGTAAATCCGAGGCTGAACCCCTCTTCAATTCACTTAAGCTCACTCACTTTCCCACAGGAGACAAAACATGAAACGTCGCACCCTCTTGCAAACCGGCGCAGCCGCAGCGCTGGGCGCTCCCGCCCTGGTTGGTTTTGCCCAGCAAGCCGTTACCCTGAAGTTCCACACATTCATGTCACCCTCTTCCGGCGTGTGGCTCAACATGCACAAGCCCTGGATGGAAAAGGTTGAAAAGGAATCCAAGGGCCGCATCAAGTTCGAGGCCTATCCCGCCATGCAGCTTGGCGGCACCCCGCCCCAGCTCTATGACCAGGCCAAAGACGGCGTGGTGGACATCGTCTGGACCCTGCCCGGCAACACCGCTGGCCGCTTCCCCCGCGTGGAAGCCTTCGAGCTGCCCTTCATGATGAACAATGCCGAGGCCACCTCCAAAGCCTACTGGGAATACGTGCAGACCATGGCACCCGATGAATTCAAGGACGTGCAAGTGCTCGCCCTGCATGTGCACGGCCCCGGCGTGATCCACACCGCCAACAAACCCGTCAAATCGCCCGAAGACCTCAAGGGCCTGAAAATGCGCGGCCCCACCCGCCAAGTGACCAAGCTGCTCGGCTCACTCGGCGCCACCCCCGTGGGCATGCCCCTGCCCGCCATCACCGATGCCCTCTCCAAGGGCACCATCAACGGCTGCGTGATCCCCTGGGAAGTGGTGCCTGCCGTCAAGGTCAATGAGCTGGCCAAGTACCACGCCGAATTCGACCCCGCTGGCGGCAGCCTCTACACCACCACCTTCGTAATGGCCATGAACAAGGCCAAGTACAACAGCCTGCCCCCCGATCTGAAAAAGATCATCGACAACAACAGCGGCTTGGACACCTCGGCTTGGCTGGGCAAAGTCCAACAAAACAACGATGTACCGGGCAGAAAATCAGCCGTTGACCGTGGCAACACCATCTTCACCGTCGGCCCGGCCGAAGCCCAGGCCTTCCGTCGCACCGCACGCACACTGGAGCTGGAGTGGGTGGAAGACATGAACAAGCGCGGATTTGATGGCCGCAAGCTGCTCGACACCGCCAAAAGCCTGATCGAGAAGCACGGCAAAACCGCTCCGGCCAAAGCCCCCGCCAAAAAATAAGCTCCATACCCATAGAGCTTGCAAAGGCCACCTCCGGGTGGCCTTTTTCATGCCTTGCCCGACTCAATCACCTAAACTTGCTGCATGACGCAAGCTGCCTCCCCCACCCGAACACCGCTGGACTACGGCCCGGCGGGCCGGACCATCAAGCATTGCCGCCATTGCGGCACGGCCACCGTAATGCGCTTGCCGGATGATGGTGACACCAAGGAGCGGGCCATTTGTCCGGCATGCCACACGGTGCACTACATCAACCCGCTCAATGTGGTCGGCATGGTGGCGGAGTGGGAGGGAAAAATCCTCCTGTGCAAGCGCAACATCGAGCCGCGCTGGGGCAAGTGGACGCTGCCTGCCGGTTTCATGGAGCTGGGTGAAACCACCTCAGACGGCGCACGCCGTGAAACAATGGAAGAAGCCGGGGCCATCGTGGGTGCGACCACGCTGTTTTCAATCATCAGCGTGGTGCATGTCGGGCAGGTACACCTGTTCTACCGCGCCCCGCTGCTGAGCAACAGCTTCAACCCCGGACACGAAAGTCTGGAGGCACGCTTGTTTGCAGAGGAAGAAATCCCCTGGGAAGAACTGGCGTTTCGCACCGTTCGCGAAACCCTTCAGCACTACCTGGCCGACCGCCGTAGCGGCCAGTTTGGCTTGCATGAAGGGGCGATTTAACTCTCAGGCAGCTTTTACTTGTAGAGCACCTGCGGCAGCCACAGCCCAATCTGGGGCCAGATGTAGAGCATGACGATGGCCACCACCTGGATGCCCATGAAGGGCAGCATGCCCATAAAAATCTGGTTGAGCGTGACGTGCGGCGGACTCACCCCCTTGAGATAGAACGCGGCCATCGCCACAGGCGGCGAGAGGAAGGCGGTCTGCAAATTCAAGGCAACCAGCAGGCCGAAGAACAAGGGGTCCACCCCAAAGTTGTCCAGCAGCGGAATGAAGATCGGCATGAAAATCACGATGATCTCTGTCCACTCCAGAGGCCACCCCAGAATGAAAATGATGAGTTGGGACAAGATCAGGAATTCCGTCTTGCTCAGGTTCATCGACAACACCCATTTCTCCACCAACTCCTGGCCGCCCAGCAAGGCGAAAGCAGCAGAGAAGATCGCCGAGCCCACGAACAGCCAGCACACCATGGCGGAGGTCTTGGCAGTCAGGTAAACCGACTCCTTGACCACATCGAGGTTCAAGCGCCCATAGGCCGCCGCCAGCGCTGCACCACCGAAGGCCCCCACGGCAGCCGCTTCTGTGGGCGTGGCCAAGCCAAACACGATGGAGCCCAGTACCGACAGGATGAGGATCACCAGCGGGAAAAATGAGCTGAGCAGCATCTTGAAAATTTCCAGCCTCGTGAAGGTGAACACTGCGTAGAACGCCAGCATCAGTGCGCTGCCCACACCAAGGCCAATCCAGTACCCGATGGAAGCGCTGCGTCGCGCAGGGGCTTGCTGTGATGCCTCTGTTGACACATCTGAAGCCACTGCCGCTGGCAAGGCAGGGGCAGTCGCTGGCGTTGCCATGGCAGCAACGGGTTTGGCCACTTCCTCTGCTCCCGGTGGTTCGGCCAGCCCGCCACGAGAAGAGTCTGCCGGTTTGCTCACCGGCTCGTCCGATGGGGGCTCAGCCAAACCTGTGCTCGAAACTGGCTTGCCTTTGACCACTGGCTCTTCAGAAGGCGGTTCGGCGAGGCCTCCCGAGCGGGGCGATGGGCTGGGCGCTTCACCAGGAGGCTCTTGCAAGCCGCCTTTGGCAGAAACAGTCGGCGCCTCTTCAAGCGTGGCCATGCCACTTGCAGCAGGGGCTTTTGATTCGGGTGCCTCAACAGGGGCGGTGGCCAGCCGGTAACTCCCCACAGCAACCAGGGAAAAGCACAAGGCGGGCAGCAGCACAAGGCCCAATTGCCCGAGCAGATAGCCCGTGGACACCTCTGCGTTCTTTTTTCCCTTGAGTACACCCAGAAGCGTTTTCAATGCAAGGGCACTGCCATCTTGCACCAGTACTTTGAGCTTCTGAGGCAACTCAACCGCCCGCTGCTCCGCCGTCAGCGGCGGGGCCAGACCGGGGCGCAGTTTCGCCACGATGACAACGTACACGATGTAAAGCCCGGCAAGCATCAACCCTGGAAAAAAAGCACCCGCGTACAACTGCACCACTGAGACACCTGCCGTGGCCCCGTAAACGATGAGCATCACGCTGGGCGGAATCAGGATGCCCAGACATCCACCTGCCGTGATGGCCCCGGCTGAGAGCTTGACGTCGTAGCCCGCCTTGAGCATCTGGGGCAATGCCAGCAGGCCCATCAGCGTCACCACCGCGCCGACAATGCCTGTGGCCGTGGCAAACACGGCGCATGTAAACAGTGTCGCCACCGCCAGTGAACCCGGTACCCTGGCCAAAGACAGATGCAGCGAGCGGAAGAGCTTTTCGATCAGGTTGGCCCGCTCCACCAAGTAGCCCATGAACACAAACAGCGGAATGGAAATGAGCACATCGTTGCCCATCACCTTGAATGCCGATTGCACCATGAGCGTGAGGGTCTTGCTGGCATCTCTCTCATAGGCCAGCCAGGTAAAAATCATGCCCATGCCCATCAGGGTGAAGGCGGTGGGAAAACCCAGCATGATGGCAACCACCACCAGAGCGAGCATCATCAGGCCCAGGTGGCCATTGGTCACCTTGTCGGCAGAGACAAGCATCACCAGCGTACCCGCGATGATGAGCGCCATCAGGGACAGGCCAAACCAGAGTTCCTTGCGAATCTTCATGCGCGTTCTCCCTTGGTTTGTGCGACGTCGTCGTTCAGGCCCACCATCGCCTTGAGCTTGTCCACATCCACCTCTTCCACGTCTTCCTCACGGCTGGGCCACTCGCCCGAGCGAATGCACTCCATACAGCGGATGATTTCGACCACCCCTTGCAGCAGGAGCATGAACCCTGCCACGGGTATCACAGCCTTGAAAGGATAAATGGGCAGAGGCTCTGCGGAGAAGGTCTGCTCGCGAATCGCCAACGCTTCAGCAGCAAAGGTCCAGCCAGCCCAGGTCAGTGCCACGATGCCCGGCAAGAAGAACAGCGCATACAAGATCAGATCGACCCATGCCTGCGTGCGGGGCTCAAAGAAGCCGTAGAGCACATCTCCTCGCACATGGCCATTTTTCGACAGGGTGTAGGCCCCCGCCATCATGAACAGCGTGCCATACATCATGATCTGGAAATCGAACATCCAGGCGTGGGGCTGGTTGAGCACATATCGCGAGAACACCTCCCAGGTGATGGACAGCGTCAGGACGACGATGGTCCACGCAAAGATATGGCCCAGCCAGGTGGACAGCTTGTCAACCTGCAACAGCAGCTTCTGCATGTGATGTCTCCAGAGGTGGCCCGGCGGCCTTTTGCGCAAGTGTGACACCCAAGAACAAGGCGGCTATCACTGCCGCGACAGCCGCCCCGGGGGTGTCAGCTTCGTTCAGGCTTTGCCTGCAAAGTAGCGGTTCCAGGCCATGCGGAAATCGACGCTGTAGTCGTTTTGCCACTTGCCTGCACGCTTGGCAAAGTCCTTCTGCGAGTCGAGCACTTTCTGGAACAAGGCGTTTTCCTTGGCCTTGGCGGCAATCACTTTGTCCCATGCCTCCAGTTGGGCCTTGAGCACCGCATCGGGGGTTTTGTAGAACTTCACCTTGTCCTTGGTTTGCAGTTCCACATAGTCCTTGCTGTTGCGGTCAATCGCTTTCCAGCTCATGTCGGCGCTCGATGCCTGCACCGCGTAGTCAATCACCGCCTTGAGTTCAGCGGGCAGTGCGTTGTATTTGCTGCGGTTGAACAGGATCTCGAACTGCTCTCCACTCTGGTGGAAGCTTTGCAGCATGCAGTTCTTGACCACATCGGGGAAGCCAAGGAGGCGGTCGGACGTGGCATTGTTGAACTCGGCGGCATCAATCAGGCCGCGATCCAGCGCAGGCACGATTTCGCCACCGGGCAAGGGGTTGACGGCAGTACCCAACTCCTTGAACACATCCACCGCCAGGCCCACCGTGCGGAACTTCAAACCCTTCATGT
>JBJOKU010000031.1:0-9513 GCA_046045925.1 Pseudomonadota bacterium | reverse complement strand
TCCAAAACCACTCACCCGGTTGCGAATGCCCATCAACCAACCGCCCGCATTGACAGACATGCGAAGCCAACCTGCGCACAACCAATACATGCGCGTTCGACTCACAAAGAGAGAAGCAAGCAGGCAGGCTGATGCCCATGGAACGACCGTCACGGCCATCAACAACAAATGGAGCCAGGAGCGTATGAGTTTCATGTTCGATTGATCAAGTGCTGTGCAAACGCAGCCAAATCCTGGTGGATGGTCACTCCCTCGGGCCAATCACCGGGCAATCCGTTGGCCAGGAGTTTTTCGCCTTTGCCTGTTCTCACTGCATGCAATTCGCAACCCACGGATGCTGCGGCGCGCATGTCACGCAAAGTATCGCCCACAGCCGGTACGCCCTTGAGGTCAATGCCAAAGCGTTCACCAATTTGTTCGAAAAGGCCAGGCGCTGGTTTGCGGCAATTGCATTCTTCTTCAGGCGAGTGAGGGCAGTAAAAGACCGCATCCACCCTGCCGCCATGCACTGCAAGCAAGCGGTTCATCTTGTCATGCATTTCGTTCAGTGCAGTGATATCAAACAGGCCACGGCCAATGCCGGATTGATTGGTCGCCACCACCACCCGCCAGCCGCTGTGATTCAGTGCCGCGATGGCCTGCATCGCACCGGGCAAGGGCTCCCACTCCAGTGCAGATTTGATGTAATCGTCTGAATCCATGTTGATCGTGCCATCACGATCGAGAATCACCAGCTTCATGCCAATCCCCAGTGGCAACCGCAGTCGGCACCACAAACAAAAATGCCCCGAACTTCGGGGCATTTTGCTTCATTGTTTGGTTGCGGAGGCTAGATTTGAACTAACGACCTTTGGGTTATGAGCCCAACGAGCTACCAGGCTGCTCCACTCCGCGTCAGAACTGTGAATTATAGCTTATTCAGCCTTGCTTTCGACTGCGGACGCATCATTTTGCTGCGGGCGATCCACCAGCTCGACATAGGCCATGGGAGCATTGTCGCCCACGCGGAAACCCATCTTGAGGATGCGGGTGTAGCCACCGGGACGGGCCTTGTAGCGGGGACCGATTTCGGCGAAAAGCTTGACGACCACATCGCGGTCACGCAGGCGATTGAAGGCCAGGCGCTTGTTGGCCAGGGTGTCTTCTTTGGCGAGAGTGATCATGGGCTCGACCACGCGGCGCAGCTCTTTGGCCTTGGGCAGGGTGGTCTTGATGGCTTCGTGCGTGAGCAGCGAGTTCATCATGTTGCGCAGCATCGCCTGGCGGTGCTCGCTGGTGCGGTTGAGTTTGCGAAGTCCGTTACCGTGACGCATTTTGTTTTCCTTTCTTCAGTTGCCAGCCGTATCAGGTACTGGCAGATGCGTACCCTTCAGGCTGAGCCATCCGGGCGGGTTTGATTAACGCTTGTCGAGACCGGCGGGAGGCCAGTTTTCGAGTTTCATGCCCAGCGTGAGACCACGGGAAGCCAGAACTTCCTTGATCTCGTTGAGCGATTTGCGACCCAGGTTGGGGGTCTTGAGCAGCTCATTCTCGGTGCGCTGGATGAGGTCACCGATGTAGTAGATGTTCTCGGCCTTGAGGCAGTTCGCAGAACGAACGGTGAGTTCGAGCTCGTCCACGGGACGCAGCAGGATGGGGTCAAACTGCTGGGCGCTGCGTGAAGCGGGCTGGTCGAATGCGGCGAGTTCGCCACCTTCGAGTTGCGCGAACACGGCGAGTTGTTCCACCAGAATCTTGGCGGAAGAACGCACGGCATCTTCAGCGCTGATGGCGCCGTTGGTCTCGATCTCGATGATGAGTTTGTCGAGGTCGGTGCGCTGCTCCACGCGGGCGCTGTCAACGGTGTAGCTTACGCGGCGGATGGGCGAGAAAGAAGCGTCGAGCACAATGCGACCGGCAGACTTGACGGCTTCATCGGCAAAGCGGCGCATCGTTCCGGGCACATAGCCACGGCCTTTTTCCACCTTGATCTGCATGTCGAGCTTGCCGCCCTTGGACAGGGTGGCGATGACATGCTCGGGGTTGATGATTTCGGCATCGTGGGGCAGCTGGATGTCAGCAGCAGTCACGGGGCCTTCTGTTTCCTTGCGCAGGGAGAGCGTCACTTCGTCACGGTTGTGGAGCTTGAACACCACGCCCTTGAGGTTCAGCAGGATGTTGACCACATCTTCCTGGACACCATCAATCGAAGAGTACTCGTGGACGACACCAGCGATGGTGACTTCCGTGGCTGCATAACCCACCATCGAGGACAACAGGACGCGACGGACGGCATTGCCCAGCGTGTGACCATAGCCACGCTCGAAGGGCTCCAAGGTGACCTTGGCCTTGTTGGGGCCGAGTTGTTCGACCTGGATGGATTTGGGTTTGAGCAGATTGGTTTGCATTCAGTGATTCCTTCCAATACCCTCGGTTCGTTACACCGATAAGGCTGACGAAACACAACCCTGCAAGACACCGCGCCTTGCAGGGGACGAAAATTAGCGAGAGTAGAGCTCGACCACCAACGATTCGTTGATGTCGGCACCGAATTCGTCGCGGTCAGGCACCTTCTTGAAGGTGCCTTCGGCCTTGTCGGCATTCACGTCTACCCAGGCGGGCAAGCCCACTTGCTGGGCCAGTTGAAGGGCTTCGGTCACGCGGATTTGCTTCTTGGACTTCTCGCGCACGGCAACCACGTCACCAGCTTTCACGAGGTAAGAAGGAATGTTCACGGACTGGCCGTTGACGGTAATAGCCTTGTGGCTCACCAGCTGGCGTGCTTCAGCGCGGGTAGATCCGAAGCCCATGCGGTACACCACGTTATCCAGACGGCATTCCAGGATGAACAACAGGTTGGCACCCGTGTTGCCCTTGCGGCGATCGGCTTCTTCAAAGTAGCGGCGGAATTGCTTTTCCAGCACGCCGTACATGCGCTTGATCTTCTGCTTTTCACGCAACTGCAGACCGAAGTCGGATGTGCGCTGACCGCTGGTACGACCATGCTGGCCGGGCTTACTGTCGAATTTGGCCTTGTCCGCGATGGAGCGGCGGGCGCTCTTCAGGAACAGGTCTGTGCCTTCACGGCGAGAAAGTTTGGCCTTGGGGCCGAGGTAACGTGCCACGAGATTTCCTTTGCTGATCTACTGCTGCAAGTTGCCTTGCAGGAGCCTGCTCTCGGTTGGAACTCCTCGCGGAGCACCGTTTGGAACAGGCGGTGGGCTTGGTTAAAACGAAAAAGCGAAAACCCAGCACAGGGCTGGGCGGTTTTTGCGCAACCGGGGATTGTACACCGGTTGCAGCCGCGCCGTCAGATGCGGCGGCGTTTCTGCGGGCGGCAACCGTTGTGGGGGACCGGCGTCACGTCGCGGATGGACGTGATGCGGATACCCAATGCGGCCAATGCGCGAACGGAAGACTCGCGACCTGGGCCGGGACCCTTGATCTCGACGTCCAGGTTCTTGATGCCCTGTTCAACGGCAGCGCGGCCAGCCACTTCGGAAGCCACCTGGGCCGCGAAGGGAGTGGACTTGCGTGAGCCCTTGAAACCCTGGCCACCCGACGATGCCCAAGAGAGGGCGTTGCCTTGACGGTCAGTGATGGTGATGATGGTGTTGTTGAAGGAGGCATGCACGTGGGCCACGCCGTCAGCAATGTTCTTGCGGACTTTCTTGCGGACGCGTTGTGCAGCGGAATTGGCAGGTGCTTTGGCCATATCAGTACTCTTTCCCGATGGAATTCAGGGTTTACTTCTTGAGGGACTGCGCAGCCTTGCGCGGACCTTTGCGGGTACGGGCATTCGTGCGGGTGCGCTGACCACGCATGGGCAGGCCACGGCGATGACGGAAACCACGGTAGCAGCCGATGTCCATCAAACGCTTGATGTTCATCGTCACTTCGCGGCGCAGGTCGCCCTCGATGGTGAACTTGGCGATTTCATCGCGCAGTTTTTCCAGGTCGCCATCAGTCAGGTCTTTGACCTTCTTGTTGTAGGCAATGCCAGCGCCTTCACAGATCTTGCGAGCGCGGGGACGACCAATTCCGAAAATGGCGGTCAGGCCAATCTCAGTGTGTTGGTGCGGCGGAATGTTGATACCAGCAATACGTGCCATGTTGATCCTCTGATGCCTCGATTAGCCTTGACGCTGCTTGTGACGGGGGTCGGTGCAGATCACGCGAACCACGCCCTTGCGGCGGATGATTTTGCAGTTGCGGCAAATTTTCTTGACTGAAGCTGAAACTCGCATTTCATACTCTCCTAACGGTTGCTGCGCTCACTTACTTGGCGCGGAAAACGATCCTCGCCCGGCTCAAATCGTAGGGCGTGAGCTCAACGGTCACTTTGTCCCCGGGGAGGATGCGGATGTAGTGCATTCGCATCTTTCCCGAGATATGTCCCAACACGACATGACCGTTTTCCAGTTTGACCCGGAATGTCGCGTTGGGCAGGTTTTCCACAATTTCACCCTGCATCTGGATGACATCGTCTTTGGCCATGTCAAATCATCCGAGGGTGGTCTTGAAGTTCGCTTTCTTCAACAGTGATTCGTACTGCTGAGACATCATATAGTTCTGCACCTGGGCCATGAAGTCCATGGTGACCACAACGATGATCAACAGTGACGTACCACCAAAGTAGAAAGGTACGTTGAATTTCAGATTTAGGAACTCGGGCACCAAACACACGAATGTGATGTAGGCGGCACCGACGGCTGTCAAACGCAGCAGAATCTTGTCGATGTAACGGGCCGTCTGGTCGCCCGGACGGTAACCCGGCACAAATGCACCACTTTTCTTGAGGTTGTCTGCGGTCTCACGGCTGTTGAACACCAGTGCCGTATAGAAGAAGCAGAAGAAGATGATCGCCGCTGCGTACAGCATCACGTAGATAGGCTGCCCCGGAGTCAGGGCACCAGCGATGTCTTTCAACCAACGCAGCGAATCACCCGAGCTGAACCAGCTCACAACGGTCGCCGGCAACAGAATGATCGACGAAGCGAAGATCGGAGGAATCACGCCAGCCATGTTGAGCTTCAAGGGCAAGTGCGATGACTGGCCGCCATACACCTTGTTGCCAACCTGGCGACGAGCGTAATTCACCAGAATCTTGCGCTGGCCGCGCTCAACAAAGACCACGAAGTAAGTCACAGCCATGATGACCACGACGATGAACAGGGCCACCAGAATGCTCATGGCACCTGTGCGCACCAGCTCAAGCATGCCTGCAACCGCACTCGGGAGACCGGCGGCAATGCCAGCGAAGATCAGGATGGAGATGCCGTTACCCAAACCACGCTCTGTAATCTGCTCGCCGAGCCACATCAGGAACATCGTGCCAGCGGTCAGGCTGACCATGGCAGTCATGCGGAAGCCAAAACCGGGATCCAGAACCAGGCCGGGTGAACTTTCCAGCGCCACGGCAATGCCCAGCGATTGGAAAATGGCCAAGCCAACTGTGCCATAACGGGTGTATTGCGTGATCTTGCGACGGCCTGACTCGCCTTCTTTCTTGAGCTGCTCAAAAGTAGGCAGCACATAGGTCAGCAACTGCATGATGATCGACGCGGAGATATAGGGCATGATGCCCAGCGCGAACACCGTGAAGCGTGAAAGCGCACCACCCGAGAACATGTTGAACAAGTTCAGGATGCCGCCTTGCTGACCCTTGAAGAGTTGCTGCAACTGGGCGGGATCGATGCCGGGCACAGGGATATGCGCTCCGATGCGATAAACCACCAGCGCAAGCAACAGGAATATCAGGCGACGACCGAGGTCGCCGGACATTCCGGACTTCGCGAGTTGAGAAGGACTGGTCGCCACTGCGTCTTACCCTTGGGCTCAGGCCAGAGATCCGCCAGCAGCCTCGATGGCCGTCTTGGCACCAGCGGTGGCACCAATGCCCACCAACTTGACAGCGCGAGACAACTCGCCCGACTTGATGACCTTGACGTTCTTGGCCAGCTCGCCAACCAGACCAGCGGTCTTGAGTGCGAGCAAGTCGACTTCAGGCAGGCCCAGTGCGTCGAGTTCAGACAGATTGATCTCGGCGTTGTACTTGAGCAGGTGCGACTTGAAGCCACGCTTGGGCAGACGGCGTTGCAGGGGCATCTGGCCGCCTTCAAAGCCGACTTTGTGATAGCCGCCGGAGCGGGACTTCTGGCCCTTGTGGCCGCGACCGGCAGTTTTGCCAAGGCCGGAGCCGATGCCACGACCCACACGGCGCTTGGCGTGCTTGGAGCCTGCGGCGGGTTTGATTGAATTGAGTTCCATCATGAAACCTTTGCGGATCGCTGAATTACAGAACCTTGAGCAGGTAGCTGATCTTGTTGATCATGCCGCGCACAGCGGGCGTGTCTTGCAACTCGGAAGTGGAACCGAGCTTGCGCAGACCCAGGCCGCGAACGGTGGCGCGATGTGACTCTTTGCAGCCGATGGGGCTGCGCACGAGTTGGACTTTGACGGTGTTTTGGGTGGTCATTTCTCGACTCCTCGCACTCAGGCGGCGAACAGGTCTTCGACGCTCTTGCCGCGCTTGGCTGCCACTTCGGAAGGTGTAGTGGACTTGCTCAAGGCATCGAACGTGGCGCGAACCATGTTGTAGGGATTGGTCGAACCATGGCTCTTGGCCACGATGTCGGTGATGCCCATCACTTCGAAGACGGCGCGCATCGGGCCGCCAGCGATGATGCCGGTACCCTTGGGGGCCGGGGCCATCATCACACGGGCCGCACCATGCTCGCCCATCACGTTGTGATGGATGGTGCCGTTCTTGAGGGACACCTTGGTCATGTTGCGGCGGGCTTGTTCCATGGCTTTTTGCACGGCCACAGGCACTTCGCGGGACTTGCCCTTGCCCATGCCAACGCGGCCATCACCGTCACCGACCACGGTCAGCGCAGCGAAACCCAGAATACGGCCACCCTTGACCACCTTGGTTACGCGGTTGACCGCGATCATCTTTTCGCGCAGGCCGTCGTCGCGCTCTTCACCAGCAGGTGCTTTGGCTTGTACTTTCGACATTTCTTTGTCCTTTTCCTGTGCGCTTAGAACTGCAGACCGGCTTCACGGGCAGCCTCGGCCAGAGCCTTGACGCGGCCATGGTAGGCAAAACCGGAGCGATCAAACGCAACCTTCTCTACACCAGCGCTCTTGGCCTTTTCGGCGATGCGCTTGCCGATGGCGGCAGCAGCGGCCACGGTAGAGCCCTTGCCAACAGCGCCGAGGTCTTTGCGGACATCGGCTTCTGCGGTGGAGGCGGCAGCCAGAACCTTCTGGCCGCACTCGGAGATCACCTGCGCATAGATGTGCAGATTGGTGCGATTGACAGTCAGACGGGCAACACCCTGGTTGGTGATGCGGATGCGAGTCTGGCGGGCACGGCGCAGACGTTGTTCTTTCTTGGTCAACATCATGCAGCTCCTTACTTCTTCTTGGTCTCTTTGATCACGACCACTTCGTCCGAATAGCGGATGCCTTTGCCCTTGTAGGGCTCGGGTGGACGATAGGCGCGAATCTCGGCGGCCACCTGGCCCACGCGCTGACGGTCAGCGCCAGAGATCACGATCTCTGTGGGGGCGGGAGTAGCCACCTTGATGCCAGCAGGCATCTCGATGTTCACGGGATGGGAGAAACCCACGGCCAGATTCAGCTTGGAACCGGAAGCGGTGGCCTTGTAGCCCACGCCGATCAGGTTCAGCTTTTTCTCGAAGCCCTTGGACACACCTTGAACCATGTTGTTCACAAGCTGGCGCATCGTGCCGCTCATGGCATTGGCCTCACGGCTGTCATTGGCGGGAGCAAAGCTCACTTTGCCACCATCCAGCGTCACATTGACCAGGGCGTTGTTGGCAACGGACAGGGTACCCTGTGCGCCTTTGACGGAGATCTGATCTGCCTTGATGGACACATCCACGCCTGCGGGGACGGTCACGGGTGCTTTACCTACACGGGACATTTTTCTTACCTCCTCGCGTTAGGCCACGTAGCACAGCACTTCGCCGCCGACACCGACAGCACGCGCTTTGCGATCCGTCATCACGCCCTGGGGAGTGGTGACGATGGCGACACCCAGCCCATTCTGGACCTGGGGAATGGCATCACGGCCTTTGTACACGCGCAGACCGGGACGGCTGACGCGCTCAATGCGCTCGATGACGGGACGGCCTGCATAGTATTTCAGGGCAATTTCGAGTTCGGACTTGCCGCCTTCGGTCTTGACCTGGAAACCGTCGATGTAGCCTTCGTCTTTCAGGACTTGGGCAATGGCCACCTTCACTTTGGAAGAGGGCAGGGATACGCTGGCCTTTTCGACCATTTGCGCATTGCGGATGCGCGTCAGCATATCGGCGATGGGATCACTCATGCTCATTCGTTTTCTCCTTCACCGATTACCAGCTGGCCTTGGTCATGCCAGGGATGTCACCCGTGAAAGCCATTTCACGAACTTTGGCACGGCCCAGGCCGAATTGACGGAACGTACCGCGGGGGCGACCGGTGATTTCGCAACGGTTGCGCTGGCGGGTGGGGTTGGCGTTGCGGGGCAGCTTTTGCAGGCTGTCGCGCGCAGCGGCGCGCTCTTCTTCAGAGCGCTTGGAATCTTTGGAGATGGCTTTGAGCTCGGCGTGCTTGGTTGCAAATTTTGCAACCAGCTTGGCACGCTTGAGTTCACGCTGTTTCAGTGCGAGTTTTGCCACAGGTCACCTCAGTTCTTGAACGGGAAACGGAAGCCAGCGAGCAGAGCCTTGCACTCTTCGTCGGTCTTGGCCGTTGTGGTGATGCTGATGTTGAGACCGCGCAGGGCATCGACCTTGTCGTACTCGATCTCGGGGAAAATGATCTGCTCTTTGACACCAATGTTGTAGTTGCCACGACCATCAAAGGAGCGGCCACTGATACCACGGAAGTCACGCACACGGGGCAGAGCCACGGTCACGAAGCGATCCAGGAATTCGTACATTTGCTCACCACGCAGGGTGACCATGCAACCAATGGGCAGACCTTCGCGGATTTTGAAACCGGCGATGGCTTTCTTGGCCTTGGTAACCACAGGCTTCTGGCCAGCGATCTTGGTCAGGTCGCCCACGGCGTGATCCATGACCTTCTTGTCAGCCACAGCCTCGCTCACACCCATGTTGAGGGTGATCTTGGTCAGACGGGGCACTTGCATGGGGGACTTGTAGCCGAACTTTTCGGTCAGCTGCGGAACCACTTTTTCAGCGTAGAACTGTTTCAGACGTGCCATGATTAAGCCACCTTGATTTCTTCGCCACTGGACTTGAAGACGCGCACTTTGGTGCCGTCAGCCTGCAGCTTGATGCCCACGCGGTCAGCCTTGCCGGTAGCGGGGTTGAAAATCGCCACGTTGGACTGGTCGATGGGCATGGATTTTTCAACCACACCGCCGGTGGCGCCCTTCATGGGGTTGGGCTTGGTGTGCTTCTTCACCAGATTGATGCCCTCAACCACCACATGGGTGTCGTCCTTGCGCAGCACGACCTTGCCGCGCTTGCCCTTGTCGCGCCCTGCGAGCACAAC
>JBJOKU010000030.1:0-9627 GCA_046045925.1 Pseudomonadota bacterium | reverse complement strand
GCCCACGCATCGTGCCCTGATTTGTGGCGTTTGCTTGGAGTACCTGTCATTCTCCGGGATGAGTTGAAACTTTCATTCCAAGACTCTGTTTTTGATCAGCAAGCGCACGGCTGAGGCGGTCAAATACAGGGGCGCATCAGGGAGGGGCTGCCGCTATTACATTCCGGTAGCCACGGCAAGCGTTTCTATTAGAGTGTCAGTGTCGAATGGCTTACTGAGCGTGGCCTGTGCGCCAAGGTGCCGCATTTTGCCCAAGCTGGCTTCATCGCCTGACATTGCAACGACGGGTAAATCTGGGAACTCCGCTTGGATTTCTGCCAACGTTTCCATGCCCCCTTTTTCGGGCATTACCACATCCAGCAACACGGCGGCAGGAGCAATCTTGCGGATCATTTCGCAAGCACCAATGCCACTGGTCATGAAGTGCACTTGGTAGCTGACTGGTTCCAAGAGCTTTGCAAGGATCATCAGTGTGCTGATGTCATCGTCGATTGCCAAAACTGATTTCATACCCACACCGTCTCCAATGCCGCTTGAGAGTCACCTGCTCACGGGCCAGTTCTGGCTACGTACTTTCCGGCAGGGAACCATTGTGCCCCCAACATGCGAGCCATTATGTTTCATGGTGTAACGGATGGTCAAGGAAACCCCGCAATGGCATCAAGACGATTGCAGCACTCAACGCCGACTCGTACACCGGATTCGAACTCAGGCTACATGTGATGCCTGACATTGTTCTTGCGACGACAGTTATTTCAAGTGCTGAAGCGCTGTAGCAAAGTCCAGTCGAGAGACCGCTTTTTCGAGCAGGCCGAAGGCTTCCTCTCCCATGCGGGCTCGCAGTGGGTGCTTGAGGGCAGTGAAGGTGGCAAGCGCAGACAAGTTGTTTTCAGACAACTGGGCTTTGAGTCCGGCCAGTGCCTTGAGGTCAAGCTCATCGCTGCTGGGCAGTGAGCCGTCAGCTTGCGGAGTTGACGGTGAATGGGTGGTGCGCCAGGCGGCGACCTCCTGTGAAAGCGCCTCTACCGTTGTTGATATTGAGTCCAGATCTGCCTCGCGCAAAGAGCCCGCTTTTGCTTTTTCTTCAAGGCGTGCGGCAAGCGCCGAGATTCTCGTGGCGCCGATATTCGCAGCCTGGCCCTTGAGTCGGTGCAAATGCGGGGCGGCATTGCCCAAGGCGGCTCGTATCAGCCCCAGTTGCTCTGCGACCTCAAGCACAAAGCGGTCAAGCAGTTCGGCAAACAGATCCAGATCGCCCACCAGACGCTTGCGCACGGGGGCCAGTTCCAACCCGGCAATTCTTGGCCAAGGTCGCTGGAGCTGCTCTGAACGGATCTCTCTGGCGCGCAACGGCAGCGTCCGGTTTCTGTAGGTCTCAATATGGTTGCGCAGAACCCGGATCAAGGCGTTCGGGTCGACTGGCTTGGCCAGAAAGTCGGTCATTCCGGCCGCCTTTGCCTTTTCCCGTTCGCTGGCCAGCACATCTGCGGTCAGGGCAATGATCGGTATGGTTCTTCCACATGCCAGCCCCCGCATCCGCCGTGTGATTTCGTAGCCGTCCATTCCCGGCATCTGGATATCCATCAGGATGGCATCGAAATAGCCGTTTTCCATTTGCAACTGGGCCAGCGCCTCTTCACCCGATCGGCAAAGCACGGCATAAGCACCTTCGTGGGAGAGCAGGCGCCGACACACGTCAAGGTTCATCTGATTGTCGTCAACCACCAGGATGTTTGCCTGTGACAAGCGATAAGCCTCAATCGCATTGAAGCGCGTTGCTTGCAGCACGTGGCCGAAGGCCTGCAAATTGCTGGCCACGGCCTCATTGACTGTGTTGAAGAGCACCAGGCTGCGTACAGGCTTGGTCAGGATGCTGGCGGGCTTCAGGTGGATGGTGCTCAGCTCCAGCTCCAGGGCGGCGCGCTCCCGCGAGGTAATCATGACCACGGCGGGAATGTGCTCTGTGGGCAGTCGCCGGTGCAGTTCTTCCAGCACGGCAAGCCCGTCGGGTTCGGGCATGTACCAATCGAGCAGCAGGCAATCGATGACGCTGCCTGCCATTGACTCGGCCACCACGCGCTCAATCAGGCTGCGGCCATCGGCCACGGTTTCGCAGGCCCAGCCGAAGTTGGCGGCGAACTTGCCCAGCAGCAGGCGGGAAGTTTCTTCATCGTCGGCCACCATCACCCTCAGTTGATGCGGCGCAGCCTGTGTGCTGGCCAGCAATTCGGGCGGAGCAATGTCCAGCGGCAACTCGAACCAGAAGCACGAGCCCTCTCCGGGCTTGCTTTCGCCATCGGCTTGGCCCCCCATCAGCTCGGCCAGTTGGCGAACCAGCGTAAGCCCCAGACCAGTGCCTCCGTGCAGCCGGGTGGTGGAGACATCGCCCTGCACAAATGGCAGAAACAGCGTGGGCAACACCTTGGGAGCGATGCCCGGCCCCGTGTCATGCACTGCAAACCGCACGCGCAGCCGTTCGTCCGTTTGCGACACCACGTCAACCGAAACGCGAATTTCTCCCTGCGAAGTGAACTTCAGCGCATTGCCAACCAGGTTGATCAGCATCTGCCGGATCTTGAAAGGGTCGCCCAGCAGGATGCCAGGCAAATGCTCAAAGCTGCGGGGCAGGTGGTAGCTCAGGCCCTTTGCTTTCATGTCCAGTGCAAACAGGTGTTCGAGGTCGCCAAACAGTGAGGGCATTTCCAGCGGCATGTGCTCAACGTGTACCTCGCTGGCCTCAATTTTGGCCAAATCAAGAATGTCGTTGATTTGGGCCAGCAAGGTGCGGGTGGCGGACTCGATGGTGGCCAGCTGTTCCAGCTGGTTTGGGTCAAGCCCAGTTTTGCCCAACGTGAAAGTGGTGCCAATGATCGCGTTGAGCGGCGTGCGGATCTCGTGGCTCATGGTAGCAAGAAAACGGGTTTTGGCGATGTTGGCTGCCTCTGCGGTTGCCTTGGCTTCCTGTAGCGCGGTCACATCGAAGAAGCTCGCAAGCACAGCTTTTTCGCCGCTGTACTGGATGGCAATGTACGAAGCGATCGCCCACACTTTAGGAACCTCGGGCATGTCTGGCAGGTGCAGTTGGACGAGCCGGTTGATCACAGGGCGGCCCATCTCAATCTCCAGCCTGATCGCATCAAACTGGCGCGTGTCAACGTAGCACTGTCGCACGTCCAGCTTCATCGCATCTTCAGCACTGCGGCGTACCAAACGCTTGAACGCTGGGTTGGTGAAAACGACCTTCATGTCCGAGAGGCGGGCAATGCGCACAGCCAATGACTCCACATTCAAGATGAGTTGTAACGTGCGGCGCTCCTCTATCGTGCGGCTGTGATCCACCAGAATCGAATGCGAGCGAAACTGCCCGTTGGCAGGATCCATTGCCAATCTGGCTGAAACCAGAAAGGAGCGCACCGAACCATCACGGCAACGCAACTCGATTTCAACATCGGTCAAGTGCCTGTTTTTTAGAAAAACGGGGAAATGTCGCTTAAATACCTCACGAGACGCGGGCGTGCAAATATCGCTGAACGGCCTGCCTAGCAGCTCTTCCCGTGAGTAGCCCAGCCATTGCAGCTCGGTATCGTTGATCTGCAAGATGATGCCGTCTGTTGACAGGGAGTGGTACCCGCAAGGGGCAGTGTTGTAGAGGTCGCGGGCCTGCTTCTCGCTATTGGCCAAGGCAAAAGCAATCTCATTGCGCCGAGACCAGATGCCCCTCAAAACAAACGAAATCAGCCAGAGGACCAGGACGGGTAGCGCCATACCGGCAACGATGCGGGTTACGCCTTTGCGCCATTCCTCTTCAATATCCGCCAGTGAGTAGCCAATGATGAGGAAAAAGGGATAGTTGCCAATGTGTTTCCAGTGAAGCAGTCGAGCGATGCCGTCTACCCTGCCGGAGGAGATCGTAAAGCCGCTCAAAGGAGAAAGTTTGATGGCCGCTGCGAGCTCTTCTGGGGCTTCTGCGCCAGGAGCGGAGGCCCCGATCCGGCCAACATCCGGGTAACGAACAACCAGTCGTAAGTCTGCGTTGCGTATGCCCACAGAGCCTGTTTTGCCGAAAGTTAAACCCTGAATCCCCAGACCCAAGGACTCGACAGAAACAAAACCGTAAACCACGCCTCGGAATTCGCCCTTGCTGGACTCGAGTCGGCGTGCAAACACAACCACATCCGCAGCCGGGATTCTTGCTCGCAATGGGCCGTCAATGATCAAGGCGGTACTATCCCCGGAGACGGCCTCTTGAAAGTACTTGCGAAACGAAACATCGAGTCTTGCCCCGGGCTGGCCCGGTTCGGCCACAATCCGGCCTTTTGCATCAGCAATGCGCAAAGTCATGAGGGACGGCGCATGAAATCGGAGACTTTTCAACTCTTCCTGAAATGCGGTGCTTGAGGCCTGTCCTTGGGGCACGAGCTGGCTGTACTTTCGCGAGGCAGTAATGAGGACAGCATTGATTTTGTCAACTTCGGCGTTCATCCAGACTTGAACTACCCGTGCGGTGTTTTCCTCCGTGGCACGGATATGTGTCTCAATATCTTTGCGCAGTTCAATCGCCAGGTAGCTGCCGATCATGATCAGAACGGCCAACAGCAACAAGTTACCAATCAGGATCGTCCATGCAAATTGGCGGTTTTTTTTGCGAATGCGTTGAATCACTCTATGCCTCCTCGATATGTGCTTCTGGCTGTGGCCCTTCGGTCAAGGCGATGATCTTCAATCGCCGTGGCTCGGTCGTCAAGAAGATGAAAACGGTATTTCTACGCAGCCATCAGGTGCGGGTGGCCGTTTCTCGGGATGAGTCTCTTCGATTGATCGACGCAGTTCTTCAGGTGACGTATTCTTCAGGGCAAAACCTGTGGCTCCATGTGCTGAACTCAACATCCATGTTGCAGTGTCCAGGGAGGCCACAAACACCAATCGACGCGAGTGGGGCACCGAATTCTTCAGATATTCGAGCACGAGATTGCCGCTGCCATCAGGCAAGTCCAACCCCACCAGATATACGTCGGCACGTGTGAGCGCCGAGTAAAACAGAGCATCCCGCACCGTGCGGGCGTGCCCGAGCAATTCCCATTCGGGGTGCTGCTCAATGCAGGTTTGCAGCGTAGCGAGGGCCTTAAGGCTGGGATCAATCAGAAAAACACCAACTTTGCGAACAGGTGGTACGGCTGGGTTGAGAGGCGGCACGGCTGGGAATGATCAAAACAAACGTGTCGAATTAAACGGGTAGTTCAAACCTGAATTGTTTCGGATTTGTGTCTTGAGGGAGCAAAAAGTGCCATAAAGTTCCGTCTTGCGTAGTCTTTCGGCGCACTTACTCGATTTCAGGCCTCCAGCGGCGAAGCAGCAGCGCGTTGCCCATCACGCTCACGCTCGAGAGCGCCATTGCGGCCCCGGCGACCACGGGGTTGAGGTAACCCAGCGCTGCCAGCGGAATGCCCGCCACGTTGTAGGCGAAGGCCCAGAAGAGGTTTTGCCGGATCTTGGCGACGGTGCGGCTGGAGATGTCGAGCGCAGCGGCCACCAGGCGCACATCGCCGCGCATGAGGGTGATGCCCGCCGCGTGCATGGCCACGTCGGTGCCGGTGCCCATGGCGAAGCCCACGTCGGCGGCGGCGAGTGCGGGCGCGTCGTTCACGCCGTCACCCACCATCGACACCACATGGCCGCCCTGCTTGAGTGCGCTGATGTGCGCGGCCTTGTCGCCGGGCAGCACATTGGCGTGCACTTCACTGGCCTCCAGCCCGAGGCGGGCGGCCATGGCGAGCGCGGCGGCGGGGTTGTCGCCCGAGATCATCACGAGGCGCACGCCCCGGCTGCGCAGGGCCTGCAAAGCTTCTTGCGCTTCGGGCTTGGGCTCGTCGGCAAAGCCCATCACGGCGAGGCACAGGGGCACATCACCGGGCCGTTCGGACTGAGCTTGTCGAAGTCCTTGTGTGGCGGCGGGTTGCCCTTCGACAGGCTCAGGGCGAACGGGGGCTTTTTCTGCCAGCAAGAGCGACACCGTGGCACCTTGCGCGGCGAGTGCGTCAAGCTTGGCCTGCGCACCGGCGAGATTCACGCCCAACGCTTTGGCCCAGTTCAGGCTCGCAATGCGCATGGTTTGACCGCCCACCACGCCTTGCGTGCCATGCCCGGCCACGGCCTGCATGTCTTGCACGTTCAGAAGGGCGAGGCCCTTGTCTTTGGCGGCGCTCACCACCGCGCGGGCCAGCGGGTGTTCGCTGCCGGCTTGCAGGCTGGCAGCGAGTTGGAGAGGGGAACCCAGTTCACTGCCAAACCCACTCCGTTCGCGCTGAGCTTCGCCTGCCGTGAGCGCGTCGAACGGTCGAAGCCCATCGACTCCGCTCAGGGCGAACGGAGGCTGGGGCACATCCTCAAACGCCACCAGCCGGGGTTGCCCCACGGTGAGCGTGCCGGTTTTGTCGAAGGCCACGGTGTCCACGCGGTGCGCCACTTCGAGCGCCTGCACGTCCTGGATGAGGATGCCGTGCTGCGCGGCCACGCCTGTGCCGGCCATGATGGCCACGGGTGTGGCCAGCCCCAGCGCACAGGGGCAGGCGATCACCAGCACCGCCACGGCGCGGATCAGCGCCACATCGGTGGCCGCACCAGCCAGCAGCCAGCCCACCAGCGTGAGCGTGGCAATGCCCATCACCACCGGCACGAACACGGCAGACACCTGATCGACCAGCCGCTGGATCGGGGCCTTGGCCGCTTGCGCGTCTTCCACCATGGCAATGATGCGGGCCAGCACCGTTTGTGCGCCCACCGCCTGCACGCGCATGAGCACGCGGGCTGCGCCGTTGATGCTGCCGCCCGTGAGCGCGTCGCCCACACCGCGCGCCACCGGCAGCGGCTCGCCCGTGAGCATGGATTCGTCCACCTGCGTCTGCCCTTCGGTGACCGTGCCGTCTGCTGGAATGCGTTCGCCGGGTAACACTGCGAGCGTGTCGCCCACCAGCACATCCTCTACGGGCACGTCCATGATTTCGCTGCCAGAGACCACATGCGCCACCTCGGGTTTCAAGGCATGCAGTGCGGCAATTGCCGCCGTGGTTTGCCGCTTGGCGCGGGCTTCGAGCCATTTGCCCAGCATCACCAGCGTCACCACCACGGCTGAGGCTTCAAAGTAGAGATGCGGCGCGTGGTGGGCATCCACAGGGGCGGTGAGCCACAGCCACATCGACAAACCCCAGCCCGCGCTCGTGCCTACAGACACCAGCACATCCATGTTGGCCGAGCGTGCCTTGAGCGCGTGCCACGCGCCCTTGTAAAACCGTGCGCCGAGAATGAACTGCACCGGCGTGGCCAGCACAAACTGCGCCCAGGGCGGCAACATCCAGTGCGCACCAAACAGATCGCCCAGCATGGGCAACACCAGCGGCGCAGACAGCAGCAGCCCGAGCGCAATCGGCGCAAAACCCGCCCAGGGCGACTCGGGCGCGGGTTTGTCCACCTTGGCGCGGGGCTCGTAGCCCGCGTCCATCACTGCACGGCGCAGGCGGGTTTGCAGTTGCGCCACCGCGTCTTGCGGGCTTGCGCCAGCATCACCCGCGTCAGCGCCAACGGCAAAGCGGATGCGGGCCGACTCGGTGGCCAGATTGATGGCGGCATCCTGCACACCCGGCACTTTTTTCAGCGCACGCTCCACCCGCGACACACAAGCCGCGCAGGTCATGCCGCCTATGCCGAGGTCGTAGGTGCAGACTTCGCCGCTGGTTTCGTCACTCATGTGTCAAGCATAACTTTGCGGCAGTGGCCCCGCATGCGGCAAATCAAGCGCCTTGAAAAGTTGCCGGATATGCTCCACTTGAAGAACATTCTTTGGAGCCACCATGAACCAGACTTTCACCGTGCAGGGCATGACCTGCGGTCACTGCGAAAAAGCCGTCACCAAGGCCATCATGGGCCTCGATCCGCAGGCCAAAGTGCAGATTGACCGCACGAAAAACGAGGTGGTGGTGGACAGCGCCCAGAGCCGCGAAGCCATCGCCAACGCGATTGCCGACGAGGGTTATCGCGTGGCGGCTTGAGGGCCTCAATTGCAAGACAGCCCCATTTTTCACAATGCGGGTATACTCCGCGTTGCTGCAATCAATTGCTTACCATGGTTGCAGCAAGGTCTGACAAGGGCAGCGGTACCCCAACATCGCACACCTCAACCCACCTCCCCGCCAAGCCGGGTCGATCTGGTGGTCACACTTCTTCTCCACGGCAAGCTATACACGGGACGCGTTTGTCCTGATCGCCCATGCGGCGGCCCCTCGCCCATTGCTGCATGAAACCGCGCTGTTGCGCCGCAGCCTGTGTGCTGCCATTTCTGTATTTATGTCTCTGATTCAAAGCCCCGCATTCTTGGCGGGCAAATACCTCATCACCCCCATGACGCGCATGGCCGACAGTGGCTTGTTCAATGCCACCGTTTCCATCCGCAGCGGACAGGGCAGCGGCACGCATGACCGCATTTACACCTTCAAGCCCGAATTCGACATGCGCGAATCGGCACTCACCTATGCAGCTGCACAGGGGCGCGAGCTTCTGCCCTGCAATCTGGCGCTGGCCTGAGCCGCGCTGCCCAACCTGGAGCCCTGACATGGCAAAAGAAGACCTCATCGAAATGCAAGGCAAGGTAGACGAAGTGCTGCCCGACATGCGCTTTCGCGTGACGCTGGAAAACGGCCACAAACTGATTGCCTACACCGGCGGCAAAATGCGCAAGCACAGCATCAAGATTCTGGCGGGCGACCGCGTGACCCTGGAGATGTCGCCCTACGACCTCGACAAGGGCCGCATCACCTTCCGTCACCTCGAAACACGCGGCCCCCGGCCCACCGCGCCCCGGCGCACTTACCGCTGAGCGGCCACAACCCTTTAACCCAACCGTGCTTCGCTTGTGCGGGCGCATTTTTCTGAAAGGCTCACCATGAGCAACAAACTGTATGTCGGCAACCTCTCCTACTCGGTGCGCGACGAACACCTGCAACAACAATTCTCGGCCTTTGGCAACGTCCAGTCTGCCAAGGTCATGATGGAGCGCGACACCGGCCGCTCCAAAGGCTTCGGCTTTGTCGAGATGGGCTCTGCCGATGAGGCGCAAGCCGCCATCAATGGCCTGCACGGCCAAAGCCTGGAAGGCCGCGCCCTCACCGTCAACATCGCCCGCCCCCCCGAGCCCCGCGCTCCCCGCAGCGGTGGCTACGGCGGCGGTGGCAACAGCTACGGCGGTGGCGGTGGCGGCTACGGTGGTGGTGGCAACGGTTATGGCGGCGGTGGCCGTCGCAACAGCTATTGATTGCCTGTGGGTAGTCGATGAACAAGGCAGCTTCGGCTGCCTTTTTTATGGGCGAAGTGGCTTGCTGGCCGGGTGTTCAAATCGCCAGCGGGTCCACATCAATCGCCCAGCGGATCAGGCCCTTGGGGCGCTCGGCGTGAAGCACGCTTTGGAACGCGGCGAGGAATTTTTGCAGGGCGGCGCGTGAGCTGGCTTCGACGAGCATTTGCGCGCGTTCAACGTTGGCCACGCGGGCCATGCTCATGGGCACGGCGGGGAAGATTTGCACCGCGTCGAAAGCTGTGCAGCCAGTGGCTTGTTCGGCGCACTGGTTCAGGAAGCCCTGC
>JBJOKU010000029.1:0-9641 GCA_046045925.1 Pseudomonadota bacterium | reverse complement strand
CGGGCGCGAGCTTGTTAACGGCGAAGCGGCGGGCCGCCTCAATCAAGGCTTGCTGATCGTCTGATATGCTGAAATCCATGTCGTCCTCAGTGCTGTTTTGGGCTGGAGTGAAGTTTAGGGTTGTTTTGAATACACGTCAATATATTTACATATATCGGCGATTTTATTTTTGTAGGTGTTAACCCTTATTCTTCGTCTTTGCCACTTTTTAGGGATTCCCCCCTCTGTAGATAACCGAGAGACGATGGTGCAGTGCAACATGAAATATTGCTTGCCAAAATCAATCTATAGCAATATATTGTCTCATATTGGAATTTTTATACACTGAGGTGACATATGCAGTTTGACCCCATCCTGATCCACTCCCGCATCAAGAGCATGACGGAGCAAGGCTTCTGGAAGAACAAGACCATCAACGACTTCATGGTCCAAGCCGTGAGTGAATGCCCGGACAAAACCGCCATCGTGGGCTACCGCACAGGTGCAGCACAACCCGAGCGCATCAATTACCGCGATCTTGACGCACGCGTCAATCGAGTGGCCAACGGCCTCATCGCTCTCGGCGTGCAGCGCTCGGACGTGGTCACTTTCCAATTGCCCAACTGGTGGGAATTCATCGTCATCGCGCTGGCCTGTGCCCGCATCGGTGCGGCGGCCAACCCGGTGATGCCCATCTTTCGCCAGCGCGAGCTGAAGTTCATGCTCGACTTCGGCGAGTCCAAGGTCTTCATCGTGCCCAAGGATTACAAGGGCTTTGACTATGAAGCCATGGCACAGGAGATCATCCCCCAGCTCACGGCCTGCAAGCCCCAGCTCGTGGTGGTGGATGGCAGTGGCGACAACAGCTTCGAGAAGATGCTCATGGGCGCACCCGCCACCCCCGTGACCGGGCGCGGCGTGGAGCCCAATGAAGTGATGCTTCTGATGTACACCTCGGGCACCACCGGCGAACCCAAGGGCGTGACGCACACCTCCAACACCCTGTACGCCAACCTTTATGGTTTCATCGAAGCCTACGGCCTGACCAGCAAGGACATCATCCTCGGCGCGTCCCCCATGGCCCACCTCACTGGCTTTGGCTACCTGTGCAGTGTGCCCATCATCATGAACGGCACCACCGTGCTGCAAGACGTGTGGGATGGCAAGGCCGCCCTGCAAATGATCAAGGACGAAGGTATCACCTTCAGCATGGCCTCCAGCCCCTTTGTCAACGACCTGTGCAATGCCGCTGAAGCAGGCGGCCCGGTCTCGCCGCAGTTTGCCAACTTCTGCTGCGCAGGAGCCCCCATTCCCCCGGTGCTGATCGAGCGTGCCCACAAAGTGCTGGGCCTGAAAGTCAGCTCCGCCTGGGGCATGACCGAGTGCGGAGCCACCACCATTACCGAACCAGAGAAATCACTCATCAAATCGGGCTGTACTGACGGCAAGCCTCTGGCCGGCATTGAGCTCAAAGTCACAGGCACTGATGGCCAGAGCCTGCCTGCGGGTGAAACCGGCGACCTCTACATCCGTGGCGCATCTTTGTTTGCGGGCTACTTGAAACGCCCCCACCTCAACGACACCGATGCCGACGGCTGGTTCAAAACCGGCGACCGCGCTTTTCTGGATGCCGAAGGCTACGTGCGCATCAATGGTCGTAGCAAAGACATCATCATTCGCGGCGGCGAAAACATCCCGGTGATGGAAATCGAAAACCTGCTCTACAAACACCCCGCCATTGCGCTGGTGGCCATCGTCGGCTACCCCGACAAGCGCCTCAACGAACGCGCCTGCGCCTTCGTGAGCTTGAAGCCCGGCGCGACCTTCTCGATGGAAGAAATGACTCGCTACCTCAGCGAAAACCAGGTCACCAAGACCTACCACCCCGAGCGCCTCGAAATCCTGCCCGACCTGCCCAAGACACCCAGTGGCAAGTTGCAGAAATTCAAGATGCGTGAAGATGCCAAGGTCTTCGGCGACGTTTGACGGGAACCACCATGAGCACGAGCAACAGCGCCGTCCTGCGCGAGGTGCAGGGCCGGGTGGGCATTTTGCGCATCAACCGCCCGCAAGCCATGAATGCCTTGAACGATGAGGTGATGAACGGCCTGACCGATGGACTCAACGCCTTCGAGGCCGATGAGGGCATTGGCTGCGTCATCGTCACCGGCAGCGACAAAGTGTTTGCTGCGGGCGCCGACATCGCCTTCATGCGCGACTTCAATTTTGTCGATGTCTACAAGAGCGACTTCATCACCCGCAACTGGGAGCGCCTCAAAACCTTCCGCAAACCCACCATTGCCGCAGTTGCGGGCTATGCACTCGGGGGTGGCAGCGAGGTTGCCATGATGTGCGACATGATCTACGCCGGCGAAAGCGCCAAGTTCGGCCTGCCCGAAATCAAACTCGCCACCATCCCCGGCTGCGGCGGCACCCAACGCCTGCCAAGAGCGATTGGCAAGGCCAAGGCCATGGACATGTGCTTCACCGCACGCATGATGGATGCAGCCGAAGCCGAACGCAGTGGCCTCGTCTCGCGCGTCGTGCCAGATGCCGAGCTGATGGACGTGGCACTCAAATCAGCCACGCAGATTGCCAACCAGTCCCTGCCCACGCTGATGCTGTTGAAAGAAGCCATCAACCGCTCCTACCAAAGCGGGCTTGACGATGGCCTCATGTACGAGCGCCGCCTGCTGCACGCGAGCTTCGCGCTTGATGACTTCAAGGAAGGGCGCGCGGCATTTCTGGACAAAAGAAAACCCGCCTTCCAGCATTGTTGAGATCAGCGCAAAGGGGTTCAGGCTCCTGCGATCCAGCCCTCTAGCGGGTCAAACTCAGGCAGGCCATAGCACGCATGCCCTGCCTGGTGTTGTTGCAAAGCCCAGGCCGCTTGCAACATGCACAGCACCGCATCCAGCGAGTCGCCCTTGGCATCAGCCAGCAGGGCATCACGCTGGGCATGGCTGAGCTTGAGGCGCAGACCCAGAGCTTGTTTGCCCAACATCACCTCACCCATCTCCAGCGCATGAATGATGTCTTTGCGAGCAATGAACCGCTCGGTGGTCTGCTTGGCCGCTTCGTCACTCTTGTAACTGCGTGTGCCCACAATGGCACGGGCCAGCAGCCCCGGATAGGCTTCTAGCGCCACGCGTGCTGAGTCACCCGCACGCAGACCCGGCACATGCGCGCCAGAGGCAAGGATGCGCGGCATGCCCGCGTGCAGCATGAAGGACACGGGCGGATTCACCCACTTCATGCTCGGGCTGGAACCGGCGGGGCCGTCGGTGGCGCGATGCGCGAACTTGCCACCCACAGGACGGGCGTCGCAAAAGCGTTGGAATGTCTCGCGGATTTCTTCGCGGCTGAGTTGGGCGTAGTGCGCAATGCAGGCCTCGTAGTCTGTGGGCCAGCCCAGATGCTCCACCAACTCGCGCGGCAGGCCGAAGGGTAGATCGAAGCCACCTACCCACGAGGCATCGCGCGCGAGCCAGTCGGCAAACTCATCCAGTGTCGGAATGCGCTCTATTTTTGATAGCTTGCAAGCGCCACCAGACAATACGCCCGTGGCAATAACAATGGGTTTTCTGAGACTCGGGCTGCTGCTGAAATCGCAGCCGATGACAGCAGGCAGCGCGTGCTCAGGCACGGCCAATGATGGAGGCCGTGGCCATCAACTCTTCGAGCAACGACAGGCTCATCTTGCCGCTCACGGCGTAGGGGTCCAGCTCGGGGCGCTCAGAATACTTGAGCACGATGGAAGTGTTGACCTTGGCCAGGTTGACCTGCCCCATGGTCCAGCCGCCAAAGCGGCGCTCGTGGATTTCTTCGTAGTGCAACAGCACCACATCCTTGTGGCGTGCGTCGGCACTGATGTGGTTATAAAGCGCGTTGACCGCGTTGCGGCCACCCTCGATGCACTGCAAGTACAGGCCGCCACCGTAGCAAAGAATGCCGGTGATGCCATTGGCCAAATTGTGGTTGCGCGAGGCCTGGAGAATGGACTCGGTGGCTTCGGACGATTCGGGGTTGACCGCACGGCTCACGTACAGCAGGCGCACCAGCATGGCTTCAGGCTCCTTTTCGGGGAATCAGGCTCAGGAACTCGCGGCGCAGGTTGGGGTCTTTCAGGAAGGCCCCGCGCATGACCGAGTTGATCATCTTGCTGTCCATGTCTTTCACGCCGCGCCAAGCCATGCAAAAGTGCGTGGCTTCCATCACCAGGGCCATGCCATCGGGCTGGGTCTTTTCTTGAATCAGGTCGGCCAATTGCACCACGGCCTCTTCCTGGATTTGCGGACGGTTCATGATCCATTCAGCCATGCGGGCGAACTTGGACAGGCCAATCACGTTGGTGTGCTCGTTGGGCAGAATGCCGATCCACAGCTTGCCGATCACGGGGCACAAGTGGTGCGAGCAGGCGCTGCGCACGGTGATGGGGCCGACGATCATCAGCTCGTTGAGGTGCTCGGCGTTGGGAAACTCGGTGACTTCAGGGCCTTTTTCATAACGGCCCTTGAAGACTTCCTTCAAGTACATCTTGGCCACACGCCGCGCGGTGTCGCGCGAGTTGTGGTCGCCCTCGGTGTCGATCACCATCGATTCGAGCACACCCTGCATCTTGGTGGTCACTTCGTCGAGCAGGGCTTCGAGTTCACCCGGCTGGATGTACTGCGAAATGTTGTCGTTGGCGTTGAAGCGCTTCTTGGCCGCCAGCACGCGCTCGCGGATCTTCACCGACACGGGCGTGCCAGTGGTTTCGTCGATGGTGGGCATGGGCTTCTCAGACTTCATGAGCATGGCGGCATGTTACCACCGGGTCAATACCGCTTGCCTGTCAAGGCCAATGCGGTGCGTACCAGCGCGTAGGCAACCCAGTCGAGTGCGCGCTGCCAAACGTGCCGGCCAGAAACGGCTTCACGACTCACAAGGCGACCGTCGCTGTGCATCACCTGGAGCAAGCGCAACTCCAGCTGACGCGCAAAACCCCGATCGCGGATCAGGACATTGGCTTCGCGGGCCAGTAACAGGCTCAGCGGATCGAGGTTGGAAGACCCCACCGTGGCCCAGGCATGGTCATGCCGGGCATCCATCACGGCCACCTTCGCATGCAAGAAGCTGGGTTCATATTCATATATTTCCACGCCAGCCTGCAAGAGCTGCCCATAAATGGGACGGGTTGCGTGATATTGGAAAAAATACTCATAGCGCCCCTGCAACAGCAGACGCACCTTCACCCCCCTGTTCGCCGCCCGCAAGATGGCCTGCCGCAACTTGCGGCCCGGAAGGAAATAGGCATTCGCAATGATGATCTCGTAACGGGCTGCTGCGATGGCCTGCAAATATGTGCGCTCGATACGACGCCTGTGTGCCACGTTGTCGCGCAGCAGCAAGGCCGCCCACTTGTTCCCTGACATCAGCGATGAGTCCCGGAACTGGTCCAGATAGCGGGCGCTGGCCTCCTGCGCCGAGCGCCAGGCCGCCCGCAGTTCGCGTGAGCGAAGCTCTTTCATCGCAATGGAGCGCCACCACAATGACTCCACGGCGCGACGTACATGCAGTACCAGCGGGCCTTGCACCTCTACCGCGAAATCGAGGCGCGGCTCTTCCAGGCTGCCGTGATGCGGGTCATGCCAGTCATCGAGGATGTTGATGCCGCCACAAAACGCCACCTCGCGGTCCACCACGCAAAGCTTGCGGTGCAAGCGTCGCCAGCGGCTGGGGATGAGCAAGCCCAGCCACCCCAGCGGCTTGTACAAGCGCCACTGCACCCCGGCTTCGCTCCAGCGCCCGGCCCACTGTGGATCGAAATGCCGCGTTCCCACCCCATCCATCACCACACGCACCTGTACGCCACGCCGGGCCGCATCCATCAAAGCCTGCGCAACGGTTTCCCCCTCTGCCGTGGTGTCAAAAATATAGGTTTCCAGATAGATGGAGTGCTGTGCTGCGTTCATGGCCGTCACCAACGCTGGAAACAACTGCCTGCCGCCTTCCAGCAGGCGCACATCGTGTCCGGCCAGCAGCTTGCCCATCAGAACCTCAACTGCACCAGCAGGGGCAGGTGGTCAGACATGCGTGCCCACACCCGGCCACGCGGCACCTGCATGGACTCGATGTGCAAGCCACGCACGTAAACGCGATCGAGATGCAGCAAAGGCCAGCGCGAGGGGAAGGTGGGCTTCATGGCGTCATGCAAGGTGTGCAAACCCAACTTGTGCATGGGGCCGTGCAGGCGCTCGCCCCAGTCGTTGAAGTCCCCCGCCACCAGCAGCGGGACATCCGGCGGCACCTCGCGCTCCACATAGTGACCCAACTGTGCAACCTGTCGACGGCGGCTTGCAGCCATCAGCCCCAGATGCAGCACGATCACATGCAGCAGATGCCCATCGAGCTGTACCGTCACATGCAGCAAACCCCGTTGCTCGAAGCGGTGGTCGCTCATGTCTTCATGCTGCACATCTTGCACGGGCCAGCGTGTCAGCACTGCGTTGCCGTGCTCACCATGTCCAGTGACGGCATTGGTGCGGTACACCGCGTGGTAGCCCTCGGGGGCGAGATACTCAGCCTGTGTCTGCTCGGGCCAGCGATCGAATTGCTGGGCGTGCTTGCGGTGAAAGGCCCGCACCTCTTGCAGGCACACCACATCGGCATCGAGTTGCTCCACCGCATGGCCGATGTCATGAATCTCCAGCCGCTTGCGCGGGCCCATGCCACGCACGCCCTTGTGGATGTTCCAGGTCGCCACCGAAAACTGCGTCATGCACTCATTGTGCCGCCATGCGCGGCAGCATCAAGACCGCTTCGGCATTGCTGGCCGAAAAGCAACGGTCTGCCGCCTCCATCCAGGGCACCCACGCCCAAGCCGTGTGCTCGCGCGGGTTGAGCCGGGGCGTGAGACGCTCTGGAACACACAAACCAAACACCCGCTCGGTATTGCGCGTGACACCGGGCGGGTAACGGTGCAACCACTGCGGCCAGATGTCATAGACGTTCTCCAGCGCCCAGTCAGCGAGCCGGTGGCCGGGCGCATCTGTCTCGATGCCCGTCTCCTCCCTCACCTCGCGTTGCGCCGTGGCCTCAAAAGACTCGTCCTCAAAGTCCTTGCTGCCCGTGACCGATTGCCAGTGCCCGGTAGGCCGCCCGGCCTCATCAGCCCGCTCGATCAGCAACACATCCAGTTGTGGCGTGTGAATCACCACCAGCACGGATTGGGGAATTTTGAAACGCATCCTGGGGAATATCAGCCAGATTCAAATGCCACTCAACACAGCATCCACCGCGCCAATCAGCCGACTGGAGAAACCCGGCACAGACCCCACAGGCCGCCCCAAATCCCGAACCCGGAATGCGGCCATCAAATGCGGCAATGCCCGCAGCACTTGTCCATCGAAATCCACAGCCGGACAGAGAGCAGCGGGCCCACCTGGGGCACTCGCCTCACTCTTGGACAAGGGCATCACAAGGCGTGTTGACAAGTGCTCCAGCAAATCGCTCTGAATCACCACCACATAGGGAATGTCATCCCGGCTTGCTTTGCTCGGGTTTTTGAAAACATCGTATTGCGCCATCGGAAACTCACCAGGGGCGCAGCTCTTCACCGGGAATGCCAACGCGTTCGATCAAAGCTTGCTGCTCGGCAATCCACTCCTTGTAGGTCTCGTGGAATTCCTTCTTGCGCTGCGCCATCGATTTGGCCTGCGACTTCGCCTGCAAGGCATTGAACTGCTCGGCAGACAAAATCACCGAATCCACCCGCCCATCTTTCTCCACAAAAACAGGCTCACGCTTGGCCTGTGCACAGACAAACCCAAACCGGTTTTTTGCTTCGGTGGCGGTGACTTGCATGGCGGCGTTCCTTTGATGGCTATTTTAGCCATCAAAATTTCAAGGAGTTCATTGATCATCCTCTTCTGCTTTGGACAAGTTTCTTGCACGAACTGAAAAAACGGAGTGCAGACGCTCTAACTTTTCCTGCATCCATTGCAAGTATTCGGGCCATTTCGACTTGTCTGCCAAATCCACGTCGTCGCGTGATAGCTTGATCTGGCTTTCCTGTTTTTCCTCCATTTTTAGCCACTCGGGGACAAACCCGAGTTGCGTCTCTATGACCTGTTTATCAGATTCAAATTGCTCGAAAAACTGATGCCGATTGGGCCCTTGGAGGGTTACTTGGACACTCATGGTTCGCTTCTTAACGCGCGCGACCGCCACCAAAAAAACACCAGATCGACCGAGCGCTGCGTTTGTCCAACTTTGAGGAAGCGGTTTTTGCGTCCGCACTCGCGACCTTGAATCTTCCAGTACTTGTCTCAGCGCTGTCCAATAATCTCTCAGCAGCAAATCTCTCTCTGTAAAGCGCGAGGCTTCAATGTCCTTTGCTGCATCCTGAACCAGTCTGGCCCAATCATTGGGCTGGCACACCACGTTGAACTTGGGCGCGATGCTGGATTCACCGATCTGCCACAACTCAATTTCCAAGCCGAAGAAGTGGAACTTCTCATCTGTAATTTCGTTGAGCCAATCCAGTGCTTTTCTGTGCTCATTGGTGAAAGTGCGTGCGATCCAGACAATCGTGCAAGCCCCAAGCCCGGCGGCATATGTCAGGATTTGGCCCAGATGCGAGTGGTCGGTCTTTTCGAGTTGGTTTTCAACGAGCACATAAGTGTCTGATCCGGGGTCTTTGCACAAAATGTCGGCACGAAATGGCCCCACATTTTTCTCTTGCGCTTCAACTACCAGTTCGTCCAATCCAATTGCCTGCGCCAACAACTCGATGTTTTCTTCTTGCGCCAGCCAAGGTGTGAACGATGTTGCCTCGTGTTCCCAGACCTGTTTGAGATCATCGACACGCTTGAGATTTCCGAGCTTCGGGATCGCCATTTTTATTCACCTCCACATGAAAAAGGGCGCTGTCTCCAGCGCCCTTTCATTTTCCACAAAGGCTTGGGTCTCAAGCCGCCTGCACGTTGCGCAGGCGGATGTGCAGTTCGCGCAGTTGCTTCTCGTCCACGGGCGAGGGGGCTTGCGTGAGCAGGCACTGGGCGCGCTGGGTCTTGGGGAAGGCGATCACGTCGCGGATGGATTCGGCGCCGGTCATCAGGGTGACGATGCGGTCGAGGCCGAAGGCCAGGCCGCCGTGCGGGGGCGCGCCGTATTGCAGGGCGTCGAGCAGGAAGCCGAATTTGAGTTGGGCTTCTTCGGGGCCGATCTTGAGTGCATCGAACACTTTGCTCTGTACGTCGGCGCGGTGGATACGCACGGAACCGCCGCCCATTTCCCAGCCGTTGAGCACCATGTCGTAGCCCTGCGAGATGCATTTCTCGGGGGCGGTGACCATCCAGTCCTCGTGCCCTTCCTTGGGCGCAGTGAAGGGGTGGTGCACGGCGGTGTAGCGCTGGTTTTCTTCGTCGAATTCGAACATGGGGAAGTCGATCACCCACATCGGACGCCAGCCCGCGGTGAACAGACCGTTCTTCTGGCCGAATTCACTGTGGCCGATCTTGATGCGCAGCGCACCGATGGCATCGTTGACGATCTTGGCCTTGTCGGCACCGAAGAAGATCAGGTCGCCGTCTTGCGCGCCGGTGCGTTCGAGCACGGCTTGCAGGGCCTTGTCGTGGATGTTCTTGACGATAGGGCTTTGCAGGCCATCGCGCCCTTTG
>JBJOKU010000028.1:0-9680 GCA_046045925.1 Pseudomonadota bacterium | reverse complement strand
ATGGACAACATGCGCGAGTGCGACGATCAGACCGCCGATGAAATCCAGCAGGCTTTCAACCACTGGGACGACATCGAACTGCACTTCAAGGGCCGCGTGATCCGCTCGGGAGGGCACGGCTTTGTCGGCATCGGCCGCAAGAAACTGCTCAACATTTTGCAGTCGCGGTGCGAACAATTGGGTGTGAAGCTGGTGTTTGAGGCTGATGTGGATTCGGATGCCGAGTTCCCGGATGCCGATCTCATCATTGCCAGCGATGGCATCAACTCGAAAATCCGCCACCGCTACGAGGGCGTGTTCCAGCCCGACATCGTGCGCCGCCCCAACCGCTACATCTGGCTGGGCACGAAAAAACTCTACGATGCCTTCACCTTCCTGTTCGAGCGCACCGAGCACGGCTGGTTCCAGGCGCACATCTACAAGTACGACGAGAACACCTCCACCTTCATCGTCGAGTGCCCCGAGCATGTCTGGCTTGCTCACGGGCTTGATATGGCCGATCAGCAGCAGTCCATCGACTTTTGCGAAAAGCTCTTTGCCGCAAATCTGCAAGGCGAAAAACTGATGACCAACGCCCGCCACTTGCGCGGTTCGGCCTGGCTCAATTTCCAGCGCGTCAAGTGCCAGCAGTGGTCGCACTTCAATGGCCGCTCGCATGTGGTGCTCATGGGCGACGCGGTGCACACCGCGCACTTTGCCATCGGCTCCGGCACCAAGCTCGCGCTGGAAGACGCGATTGAACTCACGCGCCAGTTCCGCGCGATTGGAGACACGCCCGGCCACATTCCCGAAGTGCTGGCCAAGTATCAGGAGCTGCGCGCGGTAGATGTATTGAGATTGCAAAACGCCGCGTGGAATGCGATGGAGTGGTTTGAAGTCTGCGGCGAACGCTATTGCGACCAACTCGAACCCGAGCAGTTCATGTACTCCATGCTCACCCGCAGCCAGCGCATCAGCCACGAAAACCTGCGCCTGCGTGACAAAGGTTGGCTCGATGGATTCGAGAAGTGGTTCAGTGCCCAAGCCAACCGCCCCGCCGCCGGGCCGCCCCAAGGCGGGGCAGCGGCCCCCTCGGGGGGTAGCGAGGATCGCAGCAAAGCTGCGACCACAGCTTGGGGGTCAACTCCAGTGCCACCGATGTTCACGCCCTACACCCTGCGCTCAGTGACCTTGAAAAACCGCGTCGTCGTCTCGCCCATGGCGCAGTACTCCTGCACCGATGGCCTGCCCGGCGACTACCACCTGATACACCTGGGCGCACGGGCCACCGGCGGCGCAGGTCTCGTGATGGCCGAGATGACCTGCCCCAGCGCCGACGCCCGCATCACCCCCGGCTGCCCCGGCCTGTGGAACGACGCGCAGACCGCCGCCTGGAAGCGCATCACCGACTTCGTGCACCGCGAGAGCGACGCAAAAATTGGCGTACAGCTCGGCCACGCTGGCCCCAAGGGCAGCACCTGTGCGCCGTGGCAAGGTGGTGGCATGGACCAGCCCTTGCCTGACGGCAATTGGCCCTTGCTCGCCGCGTCGGCCCAGCCTTATCTGGCCGATGGTCAAGTGCCCCACGCCATGAACCGCGACGACATGGCCCGTGTGCTGGCCGACTTCGTGGCCGCCACACGCCGCGCTGCCGAGGCGGGGTTTGACTGGCTGGAGCTGCACTGCGCCCACGGCTATCTGCTCTCGTCCTTCATCTCGCCGCTGACCAACCACCGTGCCGACGAACACGGCGGCACGCTGGCCAACCGGCTGCGCTATCCGCTGGAGGTGTTTGCCGCTGTACGCCGGGCGTGGCCGGAACACCTGCCGATGTCGGTGCGCATCTCGGCGCACGACTGGGTCGAAGGCGGCATCACCCCCAGCGATGCAGCCGAGATCGCCCGCGCCTTCAAGGTCGCAGGAGCCGACATGATCGATTGCTCTTCGGGCCAAGTGAGCGCGGCACAAAAGCCCACCTATGGCCGCATGTTCCAGACCCCCTTTGCCGACCGCATCCGCAACGAAGTGGGCATCCCCACCATCGCCGTGGGTGCGATCAGCGAGGCCGACCATGTGAACAGCATCATCTCAGCAGGCCGCGCAGATTTGTGCGCCGTGGCACGCCCGCACCTCGCCAACCCAGCCTGGACGCTCACCGAAGCAGCGCGCATCGGCTTCACCGGCGTGAACTGGCCACGCCAGTACGTGTCGGGCAAATCGCAGATGGAGGCGAACTTCAAGCGCGAAAAGGCGCTGCTCTCAGGAGGTCATGCGTGAGCGAAATGAATCAACCCCTCAGCGGGCGACACGCCTTGGTCACAGGCGCAAGCCGGGGCATCGGCGCAGCCATTGCCCGTGCGCTGGCCTCGCAAGGCGCAACGCTCACACTCGCCGCTCGTGACGCTGCAACGCTGGCCGCACTCGCCCATGAGTTGTCTGCGAGCACCACAGTGGGCACGGTGGCGATGGACATCACCTCGGAAGACAGTGTGCGCCATGCCGTGCAGCAAGCCGTTGTAGAGCGAGGCGCGGTGAATGTGCTGGTCAACAACGCGGGGCAGGCTCACAGCGCGCCCTTTGCCAAAACCGATCTGGCGCTCTGGTCGCAAATGCTGTCGGTCAATCTCACAGGAACTTATCTGTGCGCACAGGCGGTGTTGCCGCACATGCTTGCTGCGGCGCAGGCAGGAGCGCCGGGGCGAATCATCAACATTGCCAGCACCGCCGCCTTGCAAGGCTATGCCTATGTGAGCGCCTATACGGCTGCCAAACATGGCGTGCTCGGCCTCACACGCAGCCTGGCCCTGGAGTTGGCTGGCAAGGGCATCACCGTCAACGCGATCTGCCCCGGTTACACCGAGACTGACATCGTGAAAGACGCTGTGGCCAACATCATGGCCAAAACCGGCAAGAACGAAGAGCAAGCCCGCGCCGCGGTCGCATCGCGCAACCCGCAAGGCCGCCTCATCCAGCCCGAAGAGGTGGCCCAAGCCGTGTGCTGGTTGTGCTTGCCCGGCAGTGCCTCGGTCAACGGCCAAGCGATTGCCATCGACGGAGGAGAAACCAGCTCATGAACACCACCGCCACCCTCGACCTTGAAGTCCGCGCCCGTGCTGACCACCACGCCTCGTTGCGGCTGTGGCTGCGCCTGCTCTCGTGCACCACGCTGATCGAAGACCGCATCCGCCAGCGTCTGCGCGAAGACTTCGACATCACACTGCCCCGCTTCGACCTCATGGCGCAACTGGAGCGCTGCCCCGAAGGCCTCACCATGGGCGAACTCTCGCGCCGCATGATGGTCACGGGCGGCAACATCACTGCCATCGTTGACTTGCTTGAAGTGGAGTCGCTGGTGCAGCGCGTCACACCCGCACACGACCGTCGATCAACTCGCGTTGTGCTCACCCCATCGGGGCGCAAAGCCTTCAATGCCATGGCACAAGCCCACGAGCAATGGATCGTTGAACTCTTTGGTGGTTTGAACGACAAGCAACAAACCCAACTTCACAACTTGCTGGGCGCACTGAAAACCGGCATTCACGAAAACACACAGGAGACACCATGAGCAGCACCCAAGACCGTTACCTGAGCGGCCAAGCCCACAGCCTGCCGCGCCATCGCAGCAAGCTCGCCAACTATCAGGGTGAGCACATTCTGTTTTCATGCACCGACGGCGTGGCCACGATCACGCTGAACCGACCCGAGCGAAAAAACCCCTTGTCGTTCGAGTCCTACGCAGAGTTGCGCGACTTGTTTCGCGCCATGAGCTACGCCGATGATGTGCACGCCATCGTCATCACCGGCGCGGGGGATAACTTCTGCTCAGGCGGCGATGTGCACGAAATCATTGGCCCGCTCACCCAACTCGATATGCCCGGTCTGCTGGCCTTCACGCGCATGACGGGTGATGTGATCAAAGGCATGCGTGCCTGCCCGCAGCCCATCGTGGCGGCGCTTGATGGCGTGTGCGCAGGCGCAGGTGCGTTGCTCGCGCTCGGCTCAGACATGCGGTTGGGCACGCCGCGCAGCAAGACCTATTTCCTCTTCAACAAAGTGGGGCTGGCCGGGTGTGACATGGGTGCATGTGCGCTGCTGCCCCGCGTGATCGGGCAGGGGCGTGCCAGCGAGTTGCTCTACACCGGGCGCGGCCTCAAGGCAGATGAAGCACTCGCTTGGGGCTTTTACAACCGCATTTGCGAACCCGGCGATGTGCTTGCGCAAGCGCAAGCACTGGCCAGCGACATCGCCAGTGGCCCCACCTTTGCCAACGGCATGACCAAGAAGATGCTGCAACAAGAGTGGAACATGGGCGTGGACGAAGCCATCGAGGCCGAAGCGCAGGCGCAAGCCATCTGCATGGCCACCAACGACTTCCATCGCGCCTATCACGCCTTCGTGGCCAAGCAGACACCGGTGTTCAAAGGAGACTGACGCGATGAGCGCCGTCCACGCCAACCCACACCCGCCCGAACTCGACTGGCCCTTTTTCGAGCCGCGCCACCGCGAGCTGAAAAGCACGCTCGCGAACTGGGCCAGCACCCAACTGCCAGAGCACCCGGCAGGTGAAGATCAGGCCACGGTGGACGCACATTGCCAAACGCTGGTCAAGGCGCTGGGCGATGCGGGCTGGCTGCGTCACGCTGTGGCGGGCACGGCGCACGGCGGCGATAGTGAGCAGATCGACACCCGCAGCATCTGTCTGCTGCGCGAAGAGCTGGCCTTTCATCAGGGGCTGGCGGACTTTGCCTTTGCCATGCAGGGCCTGGGCTCGGGCGCAATCAGCCTGTTTGGCAGCGATGCGCAAAAGCAAAGCTGGCTGCCCCGCGTGTCGGCAGGCAAGGCGATTGCCGCATTTGCCTTGAGCGAACCGCAAGCGGGCTCAGACGTGGCGGCCATGCAGTGCCGCGCTGTGAGCGAGGGCGATGGCTATATCCTCAGCGGCGAGAAGACCTGGATCTCCAACGGCGGCATTGCCGATTTTTATGTGGTGTTCGCCCGCAGCTCTGAAACCGAGCAAGGAGAGAAAGGTGCGAAAGGCATCAGCGCGTTCATCGTCGAGGCCAAGGCGCCGGGGCTGGAGATTGCCGAACGCATCGACGTCGTGGCCCCGCATCCGCTGGCCTTGCTGCGCTTCAACGGCGTGCGCGTGAGTGCGGCCAACCGCATCGGCGAAGAAGGTCAGGGCTTCAAGGTGGCGATGGCCACGCTCGACGTGTTCCGCACCTCGGTGGCCGCTGCCGCGCTGGGTTTTTCCCGCCGCGCTTTGCACGAAGCGCTGGCCCACGCGCAGCAGCGCCGCATGTTCAAACAGACGCTGGCCGACTTCCAGCTCACGCAGGCCAAGCTCGCGCAAATGGCTACGCTGCTCGATGCGGCCACCCTGCTCACCTACCGCGCCGCATGGCTGCGCGATCAGGGGCAGCGCATCACCAAAGAGGCGGCCATGGCCAAGATGACCGCCACCGAGAACGCGCAGCAGATCATCGACATGGCGGTGCAGATGCACGGCGGCCTCGGTGTGCGCCGGGGTCACATCGTCGAATCGCTGTACCGCGAGATCCGCGCCCTGCGCATCTACGAAGGTGCCACCGAAGTGCAACAACTCATCATCGCCCGCGAACTCCTGAAGGCTTCATCATGAACGCGATCGAGCAGCTCACGCCCTCCACCCACGCCGACAACTTCACCCGCGAGCGCCTGCCGCCTGCCGACCAGTGGCCTGTGTTTGTGTTTGACCGCCCCGAGCTGCAATACCCCGAACAGCTCAACTGCGCGGTGGAGTTGGTCGATGCCAACGTGGCCAAGGGCTGGGGCCATCGCCCCGCTGTGCGCGGCATCGGCAAAGACGGCCCTTTCACCTGGACCTATGCGCAACTCGCCGATCAGGTCAACCGCATTGCGCAGGTGCTCACCGAAGACATGAAACTGGTGAGCGGCAACCGGCTGCTGCTGCGCGGGGCCAACAGCCCCATGATGGCCGCGTGCTGGCTCGCCGCGGTGAAGGCCGGGCTGGTGGTCGTGCCCACCATGCCGCTGCTGCGCTCGGCAGAGCTGAAAACCATCATCGACAAGGCGCAAGTGAGCGCCGCGCTGTGCGACCACGCGCTCATGGGCGAGCTTTCGCATTGCCGGCAAAGCGATCACGAGCACCACTGCCCCGGCCTGAAACACGTGATGGCTTTCCGCGTCCCCACGGGCGGCGGGCTCGAGGCCAGCGTGGCACTCAAGAACGGGCAGTACGCGGGCCACGCAACGAACCGCGACGACGTGTGCCTGATCGCCTTCACCAGCGGCACCACCGGCAAACCCAAGGGAACCATGCACTTCCACCGCGACGTGCTCGCCATGTGCGACCTCTTTCCGCGCCACGTGCTGCACATGGACGAGAGCGACATCGTGGTGGGCACGCCGCCGATCGCCTTCACCTTCGGACTCGGTGGCCTGTTGGCCTTTCCGCTGCGCTTCGGGGCGAGCAGCGTGCTCATCGAGAAATACACGCCCGACACCCTGCTGCGCACCATCGGGCTCTGGGGTGCGACGCAGTGCTACACCGCACCCACTTTCTACCGCCAGATGGCCGCCCTGGCGGGCAAGTACCACCTCGGCACGCTACGCCACAGCGTCTCGGCGGGCGAGGCTCTGCCCGACGCCACACGCCAGCTCTGGAAGCAGGCCACCGGCATGGAGATGACCGACGGCATCGGCGGCACGGAAGTCATTCACATCTACATCTCCAGCGCGGGCACAGAGGTCAAGCGCGGCACGATTGGCAAGGTCGTTCCAGGCTACACCGCGCAAATCGTGGACGACAACATGCAACCCGTGCCGCCCGGCACGATGGGGCGGCTGGCTGTGCGCGGCCCCACGGGCTGCCGCTACCTCGACGACCCGCGCCAGCGCGACTACGTGAAAGACGGCTGGAACCTGCCCGGCGACACCTTCGTGATGGACGAAGAGGGCTACTTCAGCTATCAGGCCCGCAACGACGACATGATCGTCTCAGCAGGCTACAACATCGCAGGCCCCGAGGTCGAAAGCGTGCTGCTGCAACACCCGGCCGTGGCCGAATGTGGCGTGGTTGGTGTGGCCGACGATGAGCGCGGCCAGATCGTCAAGGCATACGTGGTGCTCAACGCCGGACACAAGGCCAGTGACGCACTCACCAAAGAGCTGCAAGACTTCGTGAAAGCCCGCATCGCGCCCTACAAATACCCGCGCAACGTGGTCTATATCGACAAGATGCCGCGCACCGAAACCGGCAAGCTTCAACGCTTCAAACTCAAACAAATTTCCTGAGGAGACCGCAGATGTGGAAAGTTCTTCAACCCGAAGGCTGGGCGGCCCCCAAGGGCTACGCCAATGGCATCGCCGCACGCGGCACACAGGTCTATGTGGCCGGCATGATCGGCTGGAACGCGCAGTGCCAATTCGAAACCGATGATTTCATCGAGCAATGCAAGCAAGCCCTTCTCAACATCCGCGACACCCTGGCCTGCGCCAACGCGGGGCCGCAGCATGTGGTGCGCATGACTTGGTACATCAAAGACAAAAAAGAATACCTCGCCAGAGGCAAAGAACTCGGCCGCGTCTATCAGGAAGTCATGGGCAGAAACTACCCCGTCATGGCCCTCGTGCAAGTCGCCGACCTGTTGGAAGACCGCGCGAAAGTGGAGATTGAGGCAACGGCTGTGGTGGGGGACAACTGTGCAGAGTTGCCATCAACAGGACAGCGCTGAAACAGTTACCCCCAATACAGAAGCGACCCCAACAATCAACACCGTACTCACCTTGGATCGGTTTAAGAGCACGTCACAAAGTAACACCAACGCGACCAACAGGTAACTGAAATAAGCATAGCCCACGTAGTCGTTGAACATAATGGTATGAATCCAGTTTTGCTTGAACAAATAAGTTGCCGCTGTTAACAACGCCGCTCCGAGGAGTACCACCGTGGGCAACAGCAGTTGCAACGATGCACCACCCTTGGCATAAACCACGCCCAACAACAACAAGAAAACCAAGGCATTGGCGGCACAAAAGATTCGAAATTCGTGGAGCAGCTTGTCTCGAACATGAGCGTACGTGCCTTCGATCAGTGGCTGCAAGCGTTCCTTGATTTGTACCAAGTGGCTCAAGCGTCCCCGTGCAACCTCATCTGCAAACTGAATCATCCGTTTCCTGCATTCGCAGTCGGCCTTCAACATGTCCGCCACTGTCTGCGCGACTTTCTTGGGTACTTCTTTTCGAATCTCTTGTTCAAGCTTGTCTGAATCGATCCGAACTTTGTCAGCCATCGACTTGGCGATGCCAGCAATGCGAGAGTCACTGAGAGTGTCGATCTTTTGTCCAACGCGATTTTCAACTTCGATGCGAACAATTTCTCTCGCAGCGCTTTCAATCAGTATCGACCGTGCGTAAGAAAGGAACAAACCCAGACTGAAGACTGCGAATCCCAAAAACCCGATGATCAACAAAGTTCGCCTCATGTCCCCTCCCTGGGTGCTCAACAGGCGCAAATCTTACTTCGTCAAACAGTCCTTACCTTCTCGCGTGTCCCAAGCAAACTTGCCAACACACAGCCCACCGCACAAGCCCCCACCGTCACCCACCAAGTGTGGTTCCAGTCACCCTGTGTTTGCGCCACCCACGCCACGAGGGGTGGGCCCGCGAATTGGCCGACGCAGGACCATTGCATGAGCCAGCCCACGGTGGGGGCGACGGCTTGCGGGCTGGGGGCCACTTGCACGGCGATGTTGAAGAGTGTTCCGGGAATCATGCCGCCCACGCCTGAAAAGAGCAGGATGGCGACGTAGCGCGCAAGCGGTGGCAAATCTGGAAAGTTGAAGGCCAGCCATGCGCCGGTGGCCATGCACACAAAGCCGGTGAACAGCAGGGTGCGCGGCTGTACGCCACGGCGCAGCAACACCCCCGAGGCCACGTTGCCCAGCATGTTGACGAGCGAGACCACAGCGGTGAGCGCACCGGCGCTGCGCATGTCCAGCCCCGACTGCGCATAGATGGAAGGCAGGAATCCGATGATGGCGAGCCACTGGCACGAGTAGGTGCAGAAAGTCAGCGCCACCAGCCACGGGCCTTTGCTGCCGAGCGTGACGCGCAGCAGTTGCAGCCAGGGCGTGTGTTCGCCGCTGCCTTGCGGGGGCGGCGCATCGGCCTCGATGCACGCAAGCAGGAGCAAGGCCACCAGCAGGGCAAGCATGGCCAGTTCGATCCACCAGACCTGCCACGAGCTGGCGTACATCACCCACGGCCCGATGAGCAGGGCCAGGGCCGAGCCCAGTGGCACGTAGGCGCTCCACCAGCCCATGGCCAGCGGCAGTCGCTGCGCCGACACATGGCGCTTGATGAGGCTGGGCGCTGACAGCGACACCAGCATGAAACCCAGCCCCTCGGTGGCACGGGCCAGCATGAGCTGTGTGGCATCGGTGGCCAGCGGTGCGAGCCCGCTGCCCGCCATCAACACCAGCAGACCTGCAAACATGGCGCGCCGCAAACCCGCGACATTGACCAGCAGACCCAGCAGGATGGCGCAGGTCATGCCCGCGAGCAGCACGATGGACAGCAGAAAACCCGACTGCACGAGACTCAGCCCGAACGCCTCGCGCAGCACGGGAACGGCTGGCGGCAGCTTGCCCACATGCATGGCGGCCACGACGCCGCATGTCACGAAAAGGACGGCTGGG
>JBJOKU010000027.1:0-9732 GCA_046045925.1 Pseudomonadota bacterium | reverse complement strand
CCCGAGATGGCGTGCAATCGTGCGCGCGAGTTGCGCCACTTCGAGCGAGTGCGTCAAGCGTGTGCGAAAGAGATCCCCTTCGTGGTTCAGGAACACCTGTGTCTTGTAGACCAACCGGCGAAAGGCAGTGCAGTGCACGATCCGGTCGCGGTCACGCTGATAGGCCGTGCGGTTTTCCTGTGAGTGCGAACTGGGTTCGGCATGTAAGCGCCCCCTGCTCTTGAACGGATCGCACGCGTAAGGCTTCAGCTGCACGATGCCTCGATGACTTTGGCCACTGTGGCGGCTTCTACGGCTTTCATGATGGCGTGACCGGGTTTGTCGATGAGCACATAGCGGATGTCGCCGCCCTCGGCCTTCTTGTCAACGGCCATGAGATCCAGATACTTCTGAACACCGAGCTTTGGGCCTGTGACTGGCAAGCCGGCAGCGGCCACCAAGCGGGTTAGACGCTGCACAAAGGCCTCATCAACATACCCCAGCACTTTCGACAGTCTTGCGGCCATGACCATGCCGCAACCCACGGCTTCGCCATGCAGCCACTCGCCATAGCCGAGGCCAGACTCGATCGCGTGGCCAAATGTGTGTCCAAAGTTCAGGATCGCACGCAGATTGCTTTCTTTTTCATCCTGCGCCACCACCCAGGCCTTGATCTCGCATGAACGCTTAACGGCCACGGCAAGGGCAGCTTTGTCGCGACTCATGAGCTTGCTGATGTTGGCTTCGATCCATTCAAAAAATGCCATGTCAGCTATGGGGCCGTACTTGATGACTTCGGCCAAGCCCGCAGATAGTTCACGCGACGGCAGTGTATCGAGCACATCCAGATCACACAGCACCCGAAGTGGCTGGTAGAACGCGCCAATCATGTTCTTGCCGGTCGGATGGTTGATTCCAGTTTTTCCGCCAACCGATGAATCCACCTGGGCCAGCAGTGTCGTCGGCACCTGTACGAATGGCACACCCCTCATGTAACATGCCGCCGCAAAGCCAGTCATGTCGCCGACAACACCGCCCCCCAGCGCGAAAAGGACCGTTTTGCGGTCGCAGGCCTGTTCAAGCAAGCGATCAAAAATCAACTGTAGCGTCTGCCAATTCTTGTGATCTTCGCCGTCTGGCAAACTGATTTCGTGGATTCGCGTGTAGTGTCCCGAAAGAGCATTGCGCAATGCATGCGCGTACAAGGGTGCAACTGTGGTGTTGGTGACAATCACGGCATCGCGGGCCTTGCTCAAGCCAGCGAAATGCTCTGTACTCAAGAGCTTTGCGCCAATCCTGATGTCATAGCATCGATCACCGAGATCAATGACGACCGTTTCTGCGGATCCTGTATTTGCAGGGTTGTTTTGGAAGGGTTTCAGAGGCAATGTATCAAGCATGCCTCAAGTGTAGAGGCTTTGGCCAGGCACCTCTGGATCGTCCGGTGTGGCGTGGGGCGAAAGAACACCCGACAACTCAACCTGAGTACAAATCATGTTGACAAGCGCATGCACCGTAGGGCGCCCGGTTTCAATCACGAAGCGGGAACACTCCCTGTACAGGGGCTCACGTTGCGCATACAACTCAAGCAATTTCTTCAAAGGGTCGCTCACCTGAAGCAGGGGACGGGTTTTGTCGTGCTTGAGACGTCGGTACAACTCTTCTGCACTCGCCCTGAGGTAAATCACGCAAGCCTGTTGCGCCAGGAGTTGCCTGTTTGCAGGCCTGAGCACGATGCCACCTCCAGTGGAGATCACCGCAGAAGGAGCCGTCGCAGCAGAAGTCGCTGGCGCAGACTTGCCCCGGCACTCGTCCACCAGAGCTGCCAGTACCGATTGTTCGAAATCACGAAAGCGATCCTCGCCTTCCATCTCGAAATATTGGCGGATGCTGCACCCAAGGCGGGCCTCAATCGTTGCATCAGAATCAATGAACGGGCAAGCCCAGCGCCGGGCAAGCATCTTGCCAATGGTGGATTTTCCCGACCCAGGCAGCCCAACCAAAATGACAGGTGGAGCGACATGCTCCCCAGTGTTAGCTGCCAAGGATAACCCCGTCTCAGACACGAAATGCACAAAACTCCAGCATGTGCATTACTTCAATGCACTGCGCTCGCCGATCAGTCGAGGTGTCAGGAAAATCAGCAACTCTGACTTGTTAAGAACCTTGCTCTTGTTCTTGAACAGGTTCCCAACAACTGGCAAATCACCCACAACGGGCACTTTGGCCACGGTGTCGGTTTCGGTGATCTCAAAGATGCCCCCAATCACCACGGTGCCACCGTTTTCAACCAGCACTTGTGTTTTGACATGCTTGGTATCGATGGCCAAGCCTGCGGCGGTGGCCTGACCCACACTGTCCTTGGTGACATCGACATCGAGAATAACGCTGCCGTCAGGCGTGATCTGGGGTGTCACCTCCAGCTTGAGGTTGGCCTTCTTGAAGCTCACGGAGGTGGCACCGCTGGAAGTGGAAGACTGGTAAGGCAACTCAGTACCCTGCTCGATGATGGCTTTCACCTGATCTGCCGTAATGACTCGCGGGCTAGAAACGATCTTGCCTTTGCCTTCGGCTTCCAGTGCCGACAATTCCAACGCAAGCACGCGGTTGGCACCCGAGTTGAAGAGTGAAAGGGCAAATGTGGCCGCCGGGAAGCCCCCTGCGCCAGATGAGGGCAAGTTGACGAAATTGCCCAACTGGTTCACGGTGGCCATCGTTGGCAAAGAGTTGGAATAGTCAGTTCCCCAACCGATACGCTGGCCATCGCCAATGCCATAGCCGGTGGTGCGCCTGTCAAAGCCACCGAGCTTGACCCCAAGAGAGCGGCCAAAAGTGTCACTGGCCTCAACAATCCGGGCCTCAATCAGTACCTGCCTCACAGGGATGTCGAGTTTGGCAATCAACTGCTGTACCGCCTCAAGCTTGGACGGAATATCGGTCACGAACAGTTGATTGGTTCTGGGCTCTGCTATTGCACTGCCGCGCTCGGAGAGAACCCGGCTTCCCATGTTGCTGGCCGCATTTGCAGCAGCATTGGCAAGTGCCCCCGCAGCAGTCGTCCCCGTGCCCACGCCAACGAGGCCGGCACCGCGGCTGGTAATTTGGGTGACGATGTCGGAAGCCTTGGCATAGTTGAGCTGAAAAGATTGCGTGCGCAAAGGCTCCAAACCCTGCAGTTGCAGCCTCGATTCGAGTTCCTGCTTTTCCTTCGCGGCCATCTCATCGCGAGGTCCCACCAGCAAGACATTTCCATTCTTCTTCATGGAGAGGTTCTTTGCCTGCAACACAATGTCCAGCGCCTGGTCCCAAGGGACATCTTGCAAGCGCAATGTGACAGCACCTGTCACCGTATCTGAGGTGATGATGTTGAAGTTCGTGAAATCGGCGATCACTTGCAGCAGGGAGCGAACTTCGATGTTCTGGAAATTCAGCGTGATCTTTTCGCCCGTGTAACCCGTGGCCCCATCAATTTTGCCCCGCTCGGCAGTCCGGTTCTTGAACTCGAGAACAAACTTGTTGTCACTCTGGTAAGCCGAATGCTCCCAACTGCCTTTTGGCTCCACGATCATTCTGACCTTGTCACCGCTCTGGAACGTCGTGATCTGCTGAACAGGGGTTCCGAAATCAGCCACATCCATGCGCCTGCGCAAACCTTCAGGCAGTGTGCTTTTGAGAAATTCCACCACCAGGTTTTGCCCCTGCTGCTTGATGTCAACACCAACCTGGTTGTTCACCAAATCAACTGTCAGGCGGCCGGCCCCCTCGCTGGTGCGACGGAAATCCATGTCCTTGAGCGGCAGGCTGTCTGCATTGCGATTTTCCGAAAACTGGGTGGGCGTGCTGGTAGCGCTGGAGACCGCAACAGGTTCAAGCGTCACCAAAAGGGTTTTACCCTGGATTTGGGTCTTGTAAGACGTTGCCTGTTTGAGATTCAGAACCACCCGCGTTCTTTCCCCGGACTGTACGACGTTGACGGTTCGCACGTTACCCTGGTTCACATCAATCGTCGAACGTCCCATTGAGCTGCCAACGCCGGGAAAATCCAGCGCAATTCGTGCCGGCGACTGGATGACAAAGCCTGCGGGCACAGTCTGCGGGGCTTGAGTGAATTCAATCTTGACGACCTCAGCGCCCCCCTGGACGGATGCAGCCACCGAGTCAATCTGGACAGTTTGCGAATGGGCAGCCAAAGCGCATGCCGCCAAGCTGAGTGCAAGACCGTTTCTGACTGACTCGCTGCGTTTTGAAGACATTCGGCCAAGCAACCGCATTGCCACTAACATGAGTTGTTTCATTTTGACCTCTCTTGCAGTTCAAGCTGCGTCGAACGCTCCACCCAATCGCCCGAAGCATCCTGGATGATTTCACGCAACGTCACTGCAGTCTCCGTAATCTTGGTGATTTTTCCAAAGTTCTGTCCCAGGTAGTTCCCGAGTTTGACCTGGTACACCAGCTTGTCGACCCGGACCAGGGCTACAGGCTGGTTGCCTTTGATGATGCTGCCAATCATGACCACTGAATCGAGCGGCATGGCTTCAAGTGCTTCCTTGCGGCGGTTGATCTCGGGCTGCACCAGAGCCTGGTTGCCACCGGCATTCTTGCCCGCCTGCTTGAGTGCCTGAGTCAGACGCTGGGAGCTGAAGGGCTCAGGCACTGGCAGTGACTCGTAAGTCTGCGGAACAAACTTGCGCGGTTCGGCAATGGGGGTAATGGACGGTTTGGTGCTGCTCCGCTGCTCCGCCATCCAGGTTTGAAGCTCATCATGGGCAGAGGAGAAACAGCCCTGCAGCAAGATGACTGGGATCAATAGCGCCATCCGGGTGCCTGGCTTGGCAAGGGCTTGCATCATTTCTTGCCTCCCGCCGCTGGTTTGCGCTGGGCATCAACCTCTGAGTTATCAAGGTAACGGAAGGTCTTGGCCACACAGTCCATCGTGAGACTGCCGTCCTTGGATGCAGCCAATGACAAGTTATTGAGTGTGACGATGCGCGAGAGATTGGCGATGTCAGCTGCGAATGCGCCAATGTCGTGATACTTGCCAGTGACTCGCATGGAGATGGGCAGCTCGGCATAGTAAGCCTTGACATCAACACTTCCCGGCTTGAAGTGCTCAAACTGGAGATTGCGGCCTGCCCCGGCCTGATTGATGTCAAACAGCAGCGCATCCATGTCTGCACGACCAGGCAACTGCTTCTCAAGCTGGGTCACGTACTGCTGTACCTGTTCCCGCTGCTTTCTCAACGCTTCCAGATTGATGGCCTGGGCCAGCTTCTTCTTGTAGTCCTGCTTGAGAATGCTCTCCTGCTTTTCCGCCTCTCGCAACTCATCCTGAGCACCCGAGATCAATGCCAACCACAGCAAGACGCAAATTAGGACAACCACACCGAGACAGGTCAGAAGTTTGGGCACCAATGGCCAAGTCCCGGGATCATTCGGATTCAAGCCGGTGAATTGCTCCCGGACGCTGGTCTGCAGGTCGGCGAGATTGAGCTTTGGTATGGAAATTTTTGCCATCGCCCCACCCTATTTCTTGATAGCAGCATCAGCCGCAGCCACGGGGCCCAGCGTCAGCCGCAGGGTGAAATTGGCAACGCGCCTTTGCTCACGCGCAGACAAGGCAACATTCGCGGCCACGATTTCAACCAACTCAGGCTTGGAAAGCCACTGGCTTCCAGTGTTGATATTGCGCAACATCTCGGACACCCGCTCCTGGGATGCCGCCGACCCCTGAATCAATACAAATTGCCGGTCTTGCTTCAGACTATTGATGTAAACGCCATCAGGCAATTGCTTCTGCAACTCGGAGAGCAGGTACACAGGCATATTGCGATCGCGCTGCAAGTTCTCTACCGATTCCTGTCGGGCCTTGAGTGCTGCAATCTCACCTTGCAAATTCGCAATATCCTTGATCTGGCGATCAAAACTGCCCAACTCCTGTTTCAGGATGGAGTTGCGGAGTGTCTGGTCTTTTGCCCTGGCCTGATATGTCATGTAGACGATGCCCGATATCACCCCTCCAATCAAGGCGCTGGCTCCAAGCATCACGTAAAACTGGTCCCGCTTGAGTTTGCGTGCCGCCTCGCGGTGAGGCAGCAAGTTGATGAGGATCATTTCAGGAATCTCCTCATGGCCAAGCCGCAAGCGGTGAGATAGGAGCACGCTTCACGCCTGATTTTTTTCTCCCGGACATGCTCGCCAATCTCCATGCCCTCAAACGGATTGATGACCTGACACGCAAAATTGCTCTGCTCAATCACCGCGTCAGACAATCCCGCCAAAGTTGATGATCCGCCAGCCAGGAAGACATAGTCCACCTTTGTATGCGGCGTGCTGTTGAAGAAAAACTGCAAGGCACGGGCAATTTCTTGTGCGATTCCGTCTACGAAAGGTTGCAGTACCGCTTGGGGATAGTCCTCGGGCAGATCGCCAGAGCGCTTTTTGGTCTCGGCCTCCTCCGCTGTAAAACCGTACTGCCTGACGATCAACTGCGTGAGCTGTCCGCCACCAAAAGCCTGATCACGTTCATACAAGACTTCTGCATTCTTGATCACATGCATGCTGGTGCTATTTGCCCCAATCTCGAACAGCGCAACCAGGCTGTCCAGACCTTCATTGGGCAGCGACTTGATCAGCCGGGCAACCGCCAGACGAGAAGCATAATTCTCAACATCCAGCACAACCGGCTTGAGACCCACCGCCTCTGCAATACCCTGCCTGTCCTGGACTTTCTCCTTGCGGGACGCCGCGATCAGGACGTCCATGTCGCCCGGCGAGGTGGGGCTGTCTCCAATGACACAAAAATCCAGGCTCACCTCGTCGAGAGAGAATGGAATGTACTGGTTGGCCTCCGCCTCCACTTGCGACTCCAGCTCCTGCTCGCTGAGTCCCTGCGGAAGAATGATTTTCTTGGTAATGACTGCGGACGCAGGCAAGGCCATGGCTACATGCTTGGCTTTGGTGCCACTCTTTGCCAAGACACGACGCACAGCTTCACTGACCTCATCGAACTTTTCAATATTTCCGTCATTGACCCAGCCCTTCTCCAGCGGCTCCATGGCGCAACGCTCCAGCACCCACTCCCCAGTGGGTGACTGGTTGAGTTCGACTAGCTTGACGCTGGACGAACTAACATCCAGCCCGACCATGGCGACGGGCTGGCGGCTGAACATGCTGGCAATATCAATCAATCACGGTCTCCAACGGCTTTGCACAGGAAGCAATGCCGGACGAATCTTAAGAATTCACTTGAATGCTATCAGTAAGCCCATTGTCGCGTAAAGATTTTTTGCTATTTTTATGTTAGCAAACGTTGTCAAAAGCAGACGGCATTTATCCCGCATGGCAAAAATACGGCCGCATCAAGCAAGTCTGATGCGTGGACAAGCATTGTGCCTGCACGGTGGCTGCTTTTTATAATGCCCCACAGTCAAAATGCTTCCCAAGCAAGAAAGTCACTCTTTGCACTCCCCTGAATCCGATCCTGGCAACAAGCCCGCCCTCACACCACAAAGTTTGCTGTTGAGATGCCTGATATGGCTGACCGGAATCGGCATGAGCCTGGTCGCGGCCATTCTTGTGCTGGTACTCATCGCGATGAGTATCGCCTACCCCAAGCTTCCAGATGTGTCGGATTTGCAGGATTACCAGCCCAAGTTGCCCTTGAGGGTACTGAGCGTGGAGGGTGTCGTACTCGGGGAATTCGGTGAGGAGCGTCGCATTCTCACCCCGATTGACCAGATTCCCAAAGTCATGCGCGACGCAGTACTGGCCATTGAAGACTCTCGCTTTTTCGATCATGGGGGGCTGGATTACATCGGCATCATCCGGGCCGGTCTGGCCAACGTGGGGCGCGGCTCCAAAAGCCAGGGTGCCTCCACCATCACCATGCAGGTGGCCCGCAACGTCTATCTGACGAATGAAAAAACCTTCACCCGCAAGCTCTACGAAATTTTGCTGACCCTCAAGCTGGAACGCTCGCTCACCAAGAACCAGATTCTGGAAATCTACATGAACCAGATCTTTCTCGGACAACGGGCCTACGGCTTTGCTGCCGCCAGCGAGGCCTATTACGGCAAACCACTGAAGGACATCACGATTGCAGAGGCCGCCATGCTGGCAGGTTTGCCCAAGGCCCCATCGGCATACAACCCTGTCGCCAATCCCAAACGGGCCCGCGTCCGCCAATTGCACATCATCGACCGGATGCTGGACAACGGATTTATCACCGCTGCACAAGCCGAGCAAGCAAAGAAGGAGCCCCTGCGCCTGAAGCGGGGCAATGACAACCTGGTGATCCACGCCGAATATTTGGCAGAGACAGTGCGCCAAATGGTATTTGCCCAATACGGAGACCAAACGTACACCCGCGGCATAGATGTTCATACCACCGTGAAGGCGGCCGACCAGCAAGCTGCTTACAAGGCCTTGCGCCAAGGCATCCTCGACTATGAACGCCGTCAGGTTTACCGGGGGCCGGAGAAGTTCATCCAGATTCCGGCCACCCCTGACGAAATCGACGACGCTGTGCAGGATGCACTGGATGACCACCCGGACAACGGAGAGTTGCTGGCGGCGGTTGTCATGAGCGCCGAGCCCAAGAAGGTGACGGTGATGCGTCACAACTCGGAGACCATTGACATCACCGGAGACGGCTTGAAGCCTGTGCAATCCGGGCTGAGCGACAAGGCGGCTCCAAAAATCAAACTCCGGCGTGGCGCTGTTGTTCGAATCGCCAAAACCTCGAAAGGGGCTTGGGAGTTGACTCAACTGCCCGAAGTGGAAGGCGCCTTCGTCGCAATGGACCCGCGCACAGGCGGCATTACCGCGCTGGTGGGTGGCTTTGATTACAACAAGAACAAGTTCAACCACGTCACGCAGGCATGGCGGCAGCCCGGCTCCAGCTTCAAGCCGTTCATTTACTCCGCCGCGCTTGAAAAAGGCTTCAACGGCGCGACCGTCGTCAACGACGCTCCGCTTTTCTTTGGTGGCGATGTCACAGGCAGCCAGCCCTGGGAGCCGAAAAACTACGACGGAACCTTTGAAGGCCCCATGACTTTGCGTCGCGGACTGGCCAAATCGAAAAACATGATCTCGATCCGTATTCTGCAAAGCGTGGGGGCTCAGAATGCACAGGAGTGGATCACGCGCTTCGGCTTCGAAGCCGAGAAGCACCCGGCCTACCTCACTATGGCTCTGGGCGCTGGCTCGGTGACGCCCCTGCAAATGGCCACGGCCTACTCGGTATTCGCCAACGGCGGTTTCCGGCTCAATCCGTACATGGTGACCAAGCTCAGCGACCAAAAAGGCAAAGTGCTGGCAGAAGCCCCAGTGCCACCCGTGATTGACGAATCCATGCGTGCCATTGACGAACGCAACGCCTTCGTCATGACCAGCCTGCTGCAAGAAATCACCCGCTCAGGCACCGCCGCAAAAGCACAGGCAACCCTAAAGCGCCCCGACATCTACGGGAAAACCGGCACCACCAACGATTCAATGGATGCATGGTTCGTCGGCTTCCAGCCCACCGTCACGGCAGCCGTCTGGATTGGCTATGACAACCCCAAAAAACTAGGCGACCGGGAGACAGGCGGCGGCCTGAGTCTGCCAGTCTGGATCAGTTTCATGGAGCAAGCCTTGAAGGGCACGCCAGTCATGGAGCCCCACCCACCCGAGGGCGTGGTCAACGTAGGCGGCGAATGGATGTTTGACGACATGGCCAAGGGCAAGAGCGTCACCAGCGTGGGGCTGGAAGAC
>JBJOKU010000026.1:0-10027 GCA_046045925.1 Pseudomonadota bacterium | reverse complement strand
ACAAGCCGTGGCCAGCGAGCGCTTTGCAGGCCGCAGCGGGCCGCTCAAGCTGCTGGTGCTCGGTGGCAGTCTGGGCGCCAAGGCGCTCAACGACACGGTGCCGCAGGCGCTGGCGCTCATCCCTGAAACACAACGCCCCATCGTCACCCACCAGAGCGGCGAAAAGCAGATTGCCGAGCTGCGCGCCAACTACGAACGCGCGGGTGTGCAGGCCACGCTTACGCCCTTCATCGACGACACCGCGCACGCCATGGCCGATGCCGACGTGATGATCTGCCGCGCCGGAGCGAGCACCGTCACCGAGATCGCCGCCGTGGGCGTGCCCGCGATGTTTGTCCCTTTCCCCTTTGCCGTGGACGACCACCAGACCCACAACGCCAAGTTCCTCTGCGACCATGGCGCGGGCACGCTCGTGCAGCAAAGAGACCTCACAGCCGCTGGCCTTGCCCAGTGGCTGCAAAACCTCAACCGTTCCACCCTGCTCGCGCAGGCGCAAGCCGCGCGCGCCCAAGCCAAATTGCACGCCACCGACGACATGCTGCGTTGCTGCGAGGAGTTGACCTCATGAAACACGCCATCTCACACATTCACTTCATCGGCATCGGCGGCTCCGGCATGTGCGGCATCGCCGAGGTGCTGCACAACCTGGGCTACACCATCTCGGGCTCTGACCTCTCAGACAGCGCCACGCTCAAGCGCTTGAACAGCATGGGCATAACCACCTTCGTGGGCCACGCCACTGAGAACCTGCGCGATGTCGATTGCGTCGTCACCTCCACCGCCGTGAAGGCGGACAACCCCGAGGTGGTGGCCGCACGCGCCAAGCGCATCCCCATCGTGCCGCGTGCGGTGATGCTTGCCGAGCTCATGCGCATGAAAAAAGCCGTGGCCATTGCCGGTACGCACGGCAAGACCACCACCACCTCGCTGGTGGCCAGCGTGCTGGCGCAGGCCGGGCTTGACCCCACCTACGTGATCGGTGGTCGCCTCAACAGCGCGGGCACCAATGCCGCTTTAGGCAGTGGCGAATACATGGTGGTCGAGGCCGACGAGAGCGATGCGTCTTTCCTCAACCTGCTGCCCATCATGGCGGTGGTGACCAACATCGACGAAGACCACATGGACACCTATGGCCATGACTTCAACAACCTGAAGAAAGCCTTCGTTGACTTTCTGCACAAGATGCCGTTCTACGGTGCGGCCATTCTCTGCACCGACGATGCCAACGTGCGCGAAGTGGCCGATCAGTTGTCGCGCCCCGTCACCAGCTACGGCTTCAACGAGCAGGCGCAGGTGCGGGCCATCAACGTGCGGGCCGTGGGTGCGCAGATGCACTTCACCGTGCAGCGCCGCAACGGCGTGACATTGCCCGATCTCGACATCGTGCTCAACCTCACTGGCGAACACAACGTGCGCAACGCGCTCGCCGCCATCGCAGTGGCGGTTGAGTTGGGCGTGGCCGACGAAGCGGTGCAGCAGGCGCTGGCGAACTTCAAGGGTGTGGGTCGCCGCTTCCAGAGCTACGGCACGCCGCGTGCTGGCGACGGTGGCCGCTTCACGCTGATTGACGACTACGGCCATCACCCGGTGGAGATGGCCGCCACCATTGCCGCCGCTCGCGGTGCCTTCCCCGGCCAGCGGCTGGTGCTGGCCTTCCAGCCGCACCGCTACACCCGAACGCGCGACTGCTTCGAAGATTTCGTCAAGGTCATCGGCCAGGCCGATGCGGTGCTGCTCAGCGAGGTCTATGCGGCAGGCGAAGCCCCCATCGTGGCCGCCGATGGCCGCGCGCTCACCCGTGCGCTGCGCGTGGCAGGCAAGGTGGAGCCGGTGTTCGTTGACAACATCGCACAGATGCCGCAGGCCATCCTCGACAACACCCGCGACGGCGACGTGGTGCTCAACATGGGCGCGGGCTCGATTGGTGCGGTGCCTGCGCAAGTGGTGGCCATGCAAGACAAACAAGGATGAAGAGAAAGTGACTGCACAGATTGATCCCAAGAGCCTCGGCAAGGTGGCCGTCCTGATGGGCGGTAGCAGCGCCGAACGCGAGATTTCGCTGATGAGCGGCACGGGCGTTCTCAAGGCCCTGCAATCGGTGGGCGTGGATGCCCACGCCTTTGACCCCTCGGTGCGCGAGCTGGCCGAGCTCAAGCGCGAAGGTTTTGCACGTTGCTTCATTGCCCTGCATGGCCGTCATGGTGAAGACGGCACGGTGCAAGGTGCGCTCGAATTGCTGGGCATTCCGTACACCGGCTCGGGCGTAATGGCATCGAGCATCGCCATGGACAAGGTGATGACCAAGCGCGTGTGGCTGGCCGAGGGCCTGCCCACACCGAAGTGGCGTGAAGTGGGCAGCGCAGAGGCCACCGCCCAGGCCTTCGCCGAACTGGGTGCGCCCATGATCGTCAAGCCTGCCCGTGAAGGTTCGTCCATTGGCCTCACCAAAGTCACCGATGCCTCGCAATGCGCTGCCGCCTACGAAGCCGCCGCGCAGCACGATCCGCTGGTGCTGTGCGAACAATTCATCTCGGGCGAGGAAACCACCTGCCCGGTGCTCGGCTCGGGCAGCAGCGCCCACGCCCTGCCGGTGATCCGCATCGTCGCCCCTGAAGGCAACTACGACTACAACAACAAGTACTTCACCGACGACACGAAATACCTCGTGCCCTGCGGCCTGCCTGCGGGCGAAGAGGAGCGCATCCAGGCCATCGTGCTCAAGGCGTTCCAGACGCTCGGCTGCCGGGGCTGGGCTCGCGCCGACGTGATGATCGACCGCGCAACACGCCAACCCTGGCTGCTGGAGATCAACACTTCGCCGGGCATGACGGGCCACTCCCTCGTGCCCATGTCGGCCAAGGCTTCGGGCATCAGCTACGAGCAGCTTTGCCTCCACCTGCTGGCTGGCGCAACACTTGACTCCACCGGAGGCCACTGAGCGTGAACACCGCCATCGCCCCTTTGCCCGTGGACATCCGCATCATGCAGAAAATGACTGCATGGCTGTGGCTGTTCTTGGGTGCGATGGCTTTGGCCGGAACCTTGATGTGGGCCGGCAGGCTGCCCTACTTCTCGCTCGGCACCATCGTGGTGGACGGCGATACCAGCCACAACAACGCGCTGACCATTCGCGCCAACGTGGCTCCACGCCTGCGGGGCAACTTTTTCTCGGCAGACTTGCAGTCCACGCAGGCCGTATTCGAGTCGCTGCCCTGGGTTCGCAAAGCCATCGTCAGGCGCGAGTTCCCGAACCGCCTTCGCGTTGTGTTGCAAGAGCACCAGCCCGTTGGAACCTGGGGACGCGAGTCCGAATTCCAGTTGCTCAACGAACAAGGCGAAGTCTTCGAGGCCAATCCGGGCGATATCGACACCGAATCCATGCCGCACCTGCTTGGCCCCCTGTCGCAGGCACCGCAGGTTTTGCAGGCCTGGCGCAGGCTGCGACCGCTGGTTCAGAAGCATGAGATGGACATCGAATCCCTCGAACTGAGCGACAGGGGCAACTGGCAGATGCAACTCGACTCCGGTGCGGTGATCGACATGGGGCGCGGCGACATGAACAGCATCTACCAGAAGCTTGAAACGTTTTTCGCCACTGTGACCCAAGCCACCGGAGCCCTGGGCAAAGACATGCACAAGGACATTGAACACGCCGACTTGCGGCACAGCAATGGCTACGCACTCAAGCTGCGCGGAATCGGCACGCTCAGCAGCACCTCTTCCACCAACAAGAAACCCAACTGAAACCGAGAGCACATCATGGCAAAAGAGTACAAGGATCTCGTCGTCGGCCTCGACATCGGCACCGCCAAGGTGATGGCCGTTGTCGCGGAAGTCCAGACTGATGGCCAGCTCAAGCTCGCTGGCCTGGGTGTTGCCACCAGCACCGGCCTCAAGCGCGGCGTGGTGGTCAACATCGATGCCACCGTGCAGAGCATCCAGCAGGCGCTGAAAGAGGCCGAGCTGATGGCCGACTGCAAGATCAGCAATGTCTACACCGGCATCACTGGCAGCCACATCCGCGGCCTGAACTCCAGCGGCATGGTGGCCATCAAGGACAAGGAAGTCAGCGCCGCCGACGTGGCCCGCGTGATCGAGACCGCACGGGCCATCAACATCTCCACCGACCAGCGTCTGCTGCTGGTGGAGCCGCAGGAGTTCATCATCGACGGGCAGGACGTGAAAGAGCCCATTGGCATGAGCGGCATCCGTCTTGAGGCCAAGGTGCACATCGTCACCGGGGCACAAAGTGCCGCCGAGAACATCATCAAGTGCATCCGCCGCTGCGGGCTGGAAGTGGAACAGCTCATGCTCAACCCGCTGGCCTCAAGCCAGGCCGTGCTCACCGAAGACGAACGCGAGCTGGGCGTGGCACTGGTGGACATTGGCGCGGGCACCACCGACATCGCCATCTTCACGGGCGGGGCCATTCGCCATACCGCCGTGATCCCGATTGCCGGTGATCTCATCACCAGCGACATCGCCATGGCACTGCGCACGCCCACCAAGGACGCTGAAGACATCAAGGTCGAGGCGGGTTGCGCCAAGCAGCTTCTGGCCGACCCCGAGACGCAGGTGGAAGTACCGGGGCTGGGCGACCGTGGCCCGCGCCTGCTGGGCAAGCAGGCCCTTTCGGGCGTGATTGAGCCAAGGGTGGAAGAGATTTACTCGATGGTGGCGCAAGTCATCCGCGAATCGGGCTACGAGGAGGTGCTCTCCTCGGGCATCGTCATCACCGGCGGCAGCGCCATGATGCCGGGCATGGTGGAACTGGGCGAGGACATCTTCCTCAAGCCGGTTCGCCGGGGCCTGCCCAAGTACAGAGGAGCGCTGGCCGACATGGTGGCGCAATCACGCACCGCCACGGTGATGGGCTTGCTGGAAGAGGCCCGGCTGGCCCGCATGCGCGGCGCCCGTGTGGCCCAGAAGCAGGGGGCCATGAAAAACGTGTGGGGCAGAACAAAGGACTGGTTTGTCGGGAATTTCTGACGAGCCAAAAAATATTTTCTTAAATACAGTTTGGGGATGTTCTCAAAAATGATAGCAAGCTATAGAATTGCTAGCGATGAAAGAGTCCCGAAACTGCGTCATGTCAGGCAACAGGAGCAACCATGGGCATCGAAATGATTGAAGTTGAAGAATTCAACGCAGGCACGCAGATCAAGGTCATCGGCGTGGGCGGGGGCGGCGGCAACGCCGTCGAACACATGATTGGCCGCTGCGTGCAGGGCGTGGAGTTCATCTGCGCCAACACCGATGCCCAGGCGCTGTCACGCAGCGCGGCGCACAAGACCATCCAGCTCGGCAGCACCGGCCTGGGCGCTGGCAGCAAGCCCGAGAAGGGCCGCGAAGCCGCAGCCGCAGCCGAAGAATCCATCCGCAAGGCGATTGACGGCGCACACATGCTGTTCATCACCGCCGGCATGGGTGGCGGCACCGGCACTGGCGCAGCCCCTGTCATTGCGCGTGTTGCCAAGGAAATGGGCATTCTCACCGTGGGCGTGGTCACCAAACCCTTCGACTGGGAAGGTGGCCGCCGCATGACCAACGCCGACAACGGCCTGACCGAACTCGAAGCCAACGTCGATTCGCTGATCGTCGTGCTCAACGAAAAATTGCTCGAAGTGCTGGGCGACGACATCACGCAAGACGAAGCCTTTGCCCACGCCAACGACGTGCTGAAAAATGCCGTGGGCGGCATTGCTGAAATCATCAATGTGCCCGGCCACGTGAACGTGGACTTTGAAGACGTTCGCACCGTCATGGGCGAGCCCGGCAAGGCCATGATGGGTACCGCCGTCGCTTCTGGCCCCGACCGCGCCCGCCTGGCCGCCGAGCAGGCTGTGGCCTGCCCGCTGCTTGAAGGGGTTGACCTCTCTGGTGCCAAGGGCGTGCTGGTGCTCATTACCGCTGCCAAGGGTTCGCTCAAGCTGAGCGAATCCAAAACCGCGATGAACACCATCCGCAACTACGCCGCGCCCGATGCCCACGTGATCTACGGCACGGCCTACGACGACGGCCTGGGCGACGACATCCGCGTCACTGTGGTGGCCACCGGCCTGAGCCGCGCCAGCGCCGCCCGCCGGGGCGCGCCCACCCTGCAAGTGCTGCAACAGCCCCTGCGTACAGGTACGGACAACCTGCCCGTGCTCAACACGCCTGTGCAAACCACCGCATCGTCCGGCATGGGCGCTGCCGTCGCTTCGGCTTCAGTGGGCGCTGCCGCCACCAGCGACTACTCCAGCATGGCTATTCCCAGCGTGTGGCGCACACCGCGCACACAGGCTGCGGCCAAGGTGGACGCGCTGTCCTCGGGCGGCATGGACGATTTCGAAATTCCCGCCTTCCTGCGCAAGCAGGCCGACTGAGGAAAGTCCGCCTCGTACCTGCTCCGCAACGAAGGTCAAAGCCGCTGACGGTCGCCTGCCGCAGCGGCTTTTTTTACAATCAACCCATGATGATTGCCCAACGAACCCTCGCTCAACCCGTCAATGCCGTTGGCGTTGGTTTGCACAGCGGTTTGCGCGTGGAGCTGGGTCTGCGCCCTGCCCCGGTGAATACGGGCATCGTGTTCCGTCGCGTCGATCTGCCGCAGCCGGTGGAAATTCCGATCCATGCCATGGCCGTGACCGACACCCGACTGGCCTCGACCATCGAAAACGCGGGCGCAAAGGTTCACACCGTCGAGCACCTCATGTCGGCCTGCAACGGTCTGGGCATTGACAACCTCTACGTGGACATCAATGCCGAAGAAGTGCCCATCCTCGACGGCTCATCGGCCTCATTCGTGTTCCTGCTGCAAAGCGCTGGCGTGGCCGACCAGGAGGCTGCACGCCAGTACATCCGCGTGCTCAAGCCGGTGGAAATTCACCAGGGCCAGGGCGCACAGGCCAAGTGGGCGCGGCTTGATCCGCACGAGGGCTACAAGCTCAGTTTCGAGATCGACTTCGAGCATCCCGCCGTCAACGCCACCGGGCAGAAAGTGGTGTTCGACGTGAGCGAACACAGCTACGCCAAGGACATCGCCCGCGCCCGCACCTTCGGCTTCTCGCGCGATGTGGAACACATGCGTGCCAACGGCCTCGCGCTGGGCGGCGGGCTCGACAACGCCATCGTGATTGACGACAAGAAAGTGCTCAACAGCGAAGGCCTGCGCTACGACGACGAATTCGTGAAGCACAAGATTCTCGACGCCATGGGCGATCTCTACCTCGCAGGCAAACCGCTGCTGGCCGCCTACAGCGCCTTCCGCGCCGGTCACGCCCTCAACAACCTGCTGATCCGCAAACTGCTAGCAGACGAGTCGCAATACGAACTCGTGAGCTACGCCGACGCGCAATCAGCCCCAAAGGGTCTGCTGGTCAACTGAGACAGAGAGCCTCTGCATAACTGGGGAGCCTCTGCATAACCCCGTTCGCCCTGAGCCTGTCGAAGGGCAACCCATTACAAATCAAGGACTTCGACAAGCTCAGTCCGAACGGTTTGGGGTTTTGCAGAGTGTCCCTAGCTGACGCGCCCTTCGCGGTAACGGGTTGCCCGGCTGCGGGTTCCCTTCGCGTCCAGCTGCTCCAGCCGCGCCAGATGTGCCCCCACCTGCGCGTGGGTGAGGGCCAGACCCAGCGCATCGGCGGCATCTGTACCGGGCAACCCGGGCAGCTTGAGCAAATGCGCCACCATGGTTTGCACCTGTACCTTGGCTGCCTTGCCGTGGCCGGTGATGGCTTTTTTCATCTGCAAGGGGCTGTACTCGTGCACGGCCAAGTCCAGGCTCACGAGCGCAGTCATGCAGGCCCCGCGTGCCTGCCCGAGCAGCAGCGTGGCCTGCGGGTTCACGTTGACGAACACGATCTCCACCGCGCTCACATCGGGCTGGTAGGTCTGGCAAACTTCGCGCACGCCGTCAAAAAGCACTTTGAGGCGTGCGGGCAAATCGGTGATGGCCACCTTGTGCGTGCTGATGGTGCCGCTGGCCACGTAGGTGCAACGCTGGCCCTGCACATCGACCACGCCAAAGCCGGTGGTGCGCAGGCCGGGGTCGATACCAAGAATCCGCATGATGCTGGCTCGCTCAGGGCAGCTCGGCGCCGCTCATGCGGCCCACAATCACCATGGATCGCTCGGCCAGATAGCCCGATTGCAGGTTTTTCTCGAAAAACTTGGGCCGGGGCAACATCACGGCCAGCCGCGCCGCTTCAAATGCGCTGAGTTGCGCCGCACTCTTGCCGTAGTAGCGTCGTGCCGCCGCCTCAGCCCCAAACACGCCCTCACCCCACTCTACGCTGTTGAGGTAAATCTCCAGAATGCGCTCTTTGCCGAGCAAGACCTCCAGCATGTAAGTGATTACTAACTCTTGCGCTTTGCGTGGCAGGTTGCGCTCACCCGAAAGGAAGAGGTTCTTGGCCAGTTGTTGCGTGATGGTGGAGCCACCCACCACCTTGGCTGTCTTGACGACCGGCTTGCCGCTTTTGCCAGCCTGGGCTGCCCGTTTTTCGGCAACGGCCTCGGCCTTGGCATTTTTTTGCCACGCCGTTTCAATGGCCTCCCAATCCACGCCATCGTGGTTCACAAAGCCATCGTCTTCGCTCACGATGACGGCACGCTTCAAGTGGTCAGAAATTTGCCGGTAGGGCTTCCACTCCTGCCGCCATGTCCACTTGGGCGCTTCGCGCGCCACGCGCACGATTTCGGAACGCTCAAACGCGGTGGATTGCGGATTGATCCAGCGCATCAGCACGATGCGCACGGCAAAGTAGGCTTGGAGCAGCACCACGGCCAGCAAAAGCCAGCCTAGCAACCGCAGCAGGACGCGACCCCACTTCATGCAGCAACCTTTGCAAACCCTCCGCGCAGGGCATGGACAAGTGGCTTGGCACAGGGGTTCATCATGTCATGGCCGTTTCATCAGCTTAGTTTCAAGCGTTTCTTCCCGGGTGAATTTGAACTGTGCAACCACCACGAGTTGTTCTCCAGTCGCCATGCCCTGCGTGAAGTGGCCAAAGGGCGAGGCCGCCTTGGCAATGGCCAGCGCCCGGCGATCCAGCGCCGGATTGCCTGAACCTTGTTCCACTTGGGCAGAAAGCATGCGTCCGGTGCGGTCGACCGTGATGCTCACCATCAGTTCACCGTAAATCTTCTGGCCACCCGACTCGGGAAAATTTTCAGTGCCTTTGTCTTCAATCTTGCGGCGCAGCTTGTCGTAGTAAATCGCGTAGGGCACTTCGCTGGTGGCAGGGCTGATGTAGCGTTTTTTCGGCCTGGCGTTCTGCTCCTGGATGCGACGCTCGATCTCGGCCAGCAATTTCACCAGTTGCCGCCGTTTTTCCTCCTTGGCAGCGGCATCAGAAGACTGGGCAACATCAGCAGGAGACTGCGCAGGCAAGCGGGCAATTTGTTCGCGAAGCTGGGCCACCATGAGGTTCTGTCGCGCCTGCATGGCTTCGAGCTTGCGCTGCTCGTCCTCCATGGAGTCGCCCAACGACTCGAACGCGGAGGGTGGCAAAGGCGAACTGGCCAAACCCGAGGACGCTTCTCCGCCACCAGCCATGTTGGCTTGCGCCAGAGCCTGGACGTGGGCCTTGTCAGGGCGCTCGCTGGTACGGGCGTTCACCAGCACCACCTCCAGCGGCGTATCCATGAAGATGCGGTCAAAGCGGGCTGGATCGACAATGCGCACGCCGAGCAAGGCCGCATGCACCCCTACAGAAATGCCCAAAGCCAATTGAAGGGTACCGAGTCCCTTGAAGAATTGGGCAATGCGGGCAAGGCTTGTTTTCACGATGCCGGATTATCCTCGTTCACATCCACGGCAATCGCCAGTGGCCCGGCCACCAGCTCTTCGTCTTCGCCGTCTTCGTCGGGGGTATCGGCTGCGGCAGAAACCGCATCCAGCCGCTCGATCACCGTGCCGCTCACATCGAGCGCGATCTCGTCGATCTGCCCGAGCTTCACGCGCACACGCGCACCGCGTGGCAGGCCGTCGGCGCCCATCACGGGCAGCACCAGCGGCCAGGCATCGGCGCGCACCAGG